>NZ_JAYLLN010000028.1:0-59780 GCF_037126265.1 Sphingobacterium tenebrionis | reverse complement strand
ATATTCAACAAATGCAGGGACAAAAAGATAGCTTTTACAAAGCTAGGTCTGTGGCACAATCAGGTTGAGAATGCGGGCATTGCTTCCTTTGAGAGCGTGGCAAGATCCATTGCAGCACATCACCAATATATACTACACTACTTCGATAACAGAAGCACCAATGCCTCGGCAGAATCTTTCAATGCAAAACTCAAAGCTTTTAGGAGTGTCTTTCGTGGCGTAAGGGACACAACATTCTTCCTGTACAGAGTGATGAAATTATATGCTTAAAAATCTTTACCCCCCAAACTTTCGGTATGATCCCACTTTTATCCCTAAATCCTTTGCAAACTGGAAAACTTTCTCCCATTCGGCTTCATCTTTAGCACCCACAACTCCGTAAGCCCAAACAGTAATCCCTTTATCCTTCAACATTTTCTTCACCAATGCTCTTCCCTCCTGAGAAAGCTCATAAGTCATTGCCTCCGTACTTCCAGCACCGATTTTCTGTCCAGGAAAGGCTTCCACATAACGCAATCCTGCACTATCAATCTTATTCAACGCCTCTTCAAACGTAAATAAACGAAAGGTATAAGCTTGCGAGCCCAAATGCCAACCTAGCTTTTCTTCAGGATAGTTGGCCCTATTCCCATTTTGAACTACATTTCCCGATGTAGCACAAGCTGAAATAAAAAGAGCAGTAGCAGCTACACAGCTCCAAAGGAGTTGTTTAAAAGTTTTCATATATAAGTTTATTTTGATTCGGATTTATCCTTCAAATTGAGGCAAAGCTGCTTGGATCCTATCCAAAACCGCTTCTTTACCCAATAGTTCGGTGATCTTGAAAACATCAGGACCAAATTTCCCTCCTACTAACATAATCCGGAATGGCATCATCAATTCGCCCATCTTCATTCCCGACGCCGCTATCTTATCTTTGAACAAAGGTTCCAAGGACTCAGCGGTCCAAGTATCCTGTTCAGCAAAAGTCTTCGCCACATCTTGGAAGAAAGCAGTTTTATCTGCATTCCATTTCGGTTTTACTGCATCAACATCGTATTGGGCAGGTTTTAGGTAAAAGAAGGAAGCCTGTTCCCAGAAATCTTCGATGTAAATTAACCTTTCTTTTACCAAATCAAGAATACTATTTGTAAAATTATCATCCGATTCCACCCCATGCTCCTTAAGAACAGCATTTACCTGAGGCAATAAATCAGCATTTGAAGTCTGTTTGATCCATTCCTGGTTGTACCATTTGGCCTTTTCAAAATCAAATTTGGCACCAGCCTTACTGATACGATCCACACTGAATTTCTCAATCAATTCCTCCATGTGGAACAATTCCTGATCCGTCCCGTCGTTCCATCCCAATAAAGCCAACATGTTCACAAATGCTTCAGGAAGGAACCCACGCTCACGGAATCCAACAGTTAGATCCCCTGTCTTTGGATCTGTCCAATTCATGGCATAAACCGGGAATCCCAACCGATCACCATCACGTTTACTTAATTTACCATTACCATCTGGTTTCAGAATTAGTGGTAAGTGTGCCCATTCAGGCATCTCATCCTTCCAACCTAGATATTCCCAAAGCAAAATATGTACAGGTGCTGAAGGCAACCATTCTTCCCCACGGAAAACATGGGATATTTCCATAGCATGGTCATCAACAACGACAGCCAAATGATAGGTTGGCATGCCATCCGCTTTCAACAATACTTTATCATCCACCAATTTGGTCTCAAAAGTTACACGCCCGCGGATCATATCCTCGAAAGATACATGTTCATCTTCCGGCATTTTGATACGGATAGTATGTGGAGCACCATCAGCCAACAACTTCGCCGTTTCCCCATCAGAAAGACTAAGGGAATTCCTCAAATCCAACCGGTTCTCGTGAGAATAGCGGAAATTAGGTTGCAATTGACGTTGCTGATCCAACTCCTCTGGCGTATCAAAAGCATAGTATGCTTTACCTGCTGCCACCAATTGCTCTGCATATTGGCGATAAGAAGGCTTTCGTTCACTCTGACGGTAAGGCCCAAATTTCCCTTCCTTAACGGGGCTTTCATCTGGATTCAATCCACACCAAGCCAAACATTCCATAATATATTCCTCTGCACCTGGAACAAAACGGGTCTGATCGGTATCCTCTATCCTAAGGATAAATTCTCCACCATGATGCTTAGCAAATAAATAGTTGAACAAGGCAGTGCGCACACCACCTAAATGTAATCCGCCGGTTGGGCTTGGGGCAAAACGCACCCTTACTTGTTTTTGTGAACTCATAAACGCAAAATTAAGCATTTCTAAATTTCTTTCTCGAAGCTATTGGAAAATGATTATTTTGGAATCACTTTTTAGGCTATGAAGCAACATCCTTATCGTTACAATAAACAACAGTGGAAATTTTTGCTGTTTATTTTTGCAGCATTGATCGCTGCAGCTTCCTTGCTGTACAGTAATTATTTGGTCAAGAGTTTGTCCCTATCCGAACGTACCAAAGCGCAGGTTTGGGCAATGAGTACCAAAAGTGTGGTCAGTATGCCCGATGTGGATGATGAATTCATCAGTTTCATCTTTGCAGTTCGGGACAGTTTGAGCTTGCCCGCTATCATTACCGACCAGAACGACAAGATCATCCTTTGGCGAGATTTAGACAGTACCAAAACGGCCATTGAAGATTCTACCTCCACTTTGGAATACGACCCGGTTTATTTTGAAAAACAGCTGAACCAGATGAAAAAAGCGCATCCAGCCATTGAACTATCGCTGGATACGAACGAAAAATGGTTCGTTTATTACCATGATTCCAAAGCCTTAAAACAACTCCGCATATTCCCTTATATCCAGTTATCGTTAATTGCTTTCTTTTTAGCCATTGCCTATACCGTATTCAATTCCATCAGAGATTCCGAACAGAATTTGGTCTGGGTGGGAATGGCCAAAGAGGCGGCCCATCAATTGGGAACCCCCATTTCTTCCCTGATGGGATGGCTCGAGTTAGCTCGGGTCACCTATGAGCCGAAGGACGACACGCTATTGAATGAAATGGAACGGGATGTGCAACGGCTAGAGATCGTGGCAGACCGATTTTCAAAAATAGGCTCTACGCCTTCCCTTTCCAACCATGTGGTTTATGGAATTGTGGAAGATTACGTCAATTACTTTAAGATCCGCACCAGTAAAAGGATCACATTTGAGCTCACGGGAGACCAACATGTCGAGGCCAAACTCAATGTACAGGTCTTCGATTGGATCATTGAAAATCTACTTAAAAATGCAGTAAATGCCATCGAAGGTGAGGGCAAGATTACTGTTAACATTTCTGAAAACATTGCAAAAGAGGAAATTTTTATAGACATTAGCGATACGGGGAAAGGCATTCCCCGCTCTAACTGGGAAACCATTTTCCTACCCGGATTCACCACAAGGCAGCGCGGTTGGGGTTTGGGCTTAAGTCTAACGAAACGGATGGTGTATTACCACCGAGGTCAGATCTTTGTGAAGGACTCCGAAATAGGAAAAGGCACCACCTTTAGAATAGTATTAAAAAGCAATCTACGATATGAGCCCACTCAAATCTGATGAGTATCCAGCGATCTTCAACGATTATATCGAAACTGTTACAGGCGATGTATATGATGATCTGAACGACCAACTGACCACCTTTCCCGAATTTATAGCCAGTATCCCCGAGGATCTGGGCAGCTATAAATATGCGGAAGACAAATGGTCCATCAAAGAAGTATTGAACCACATCATCGATGCCGAACGCATCATGACCTATCGTGCATTAAGGTTTGGCCGGAATGACATGACCGCATTAGCTTCTTTTGAACAAGACGAGTTTGTTGCCAATGGTCGCCATAACGAACGAAAAATGGAAGATCTTGCGCAGGAATTCTATCACCTCCGCAAAGCAAACCTCTACCTTTTCAATTCCTTTGATGAAACGGAATTGGCAAGAAAAGGGATGGCTTCAGACCGATTGATTTCTGTACGCGCATTTCTGTACATTATCGCTGGCCACTTGAACCACCACGTGTTAATCTTAAAATCACGTTATCTTAAAGATCAGAACATCAACAATGATTTGGCATAGAGAATACAGCTTGGAAGAGGTGAATGAACTGTTCGCCATCAACATGACAGGCTTCTTGGACATTAAGGCAACCTCCATTTCCGATGATGAAATCATCGCCGAGATGCCGGTCAACGAGAAAGTAAAACAACCTTACGGTCTATTGCATGGTGGAGCATCCTGCGTATTAGCAGAATCGGTAGGCAGCATTGCTTCCAATATGGTCGTTGATGGCAATGTATATGCAGGTGTGGGTTTGGAGATCAATGCCAACCACATCCGACCAGTCACCAAAGGTAAAGTTACTGCCATCTGCAAACCATTGCATATCGGCAAAACAACCCATGTGTGGGACATCAAAATCAATAATGAAAGAGGTGCATTGGTCTGCATTTCCAGGCTGACCATTGCGGTCATAAAAAAACCTTCGATCTAAAAACAAACCGCCAGTCTGTTTGTTCATCCGATAATAATACCATTTTGGTTTTATGATACGGTTTAGGTTTTGAAGAGACATCGCCCATTCGATGTCTCTTCATATTTTATCAGAACGCAATCGTTTGCTTATTAAATTTCATTTTATTTTTCCAATTTATTTTATTAGCCTTGTGGTTAGCTAAAATTATTAAATCCATAAATCGAATTTATGAGTAACCAACAAAATCAATCTACCCTTGGACCCATGATCATCATCGGTTCCTTGTTCTTTATTTTCGGATTTGCCACCTGGCTAAACTCCTTATTAATACCCTACTTAAGGATCGCCTGTGAGCTTACCGAAGTTCAATCTTACTTTGTAACCTTCGCTTTTTATATCGCTTATTTGGTCATGGCTCCAGTTTCTACTTGGGTACTGAACAAATTTGGATTTAAGAATGGTATGGCTATTTCATTAGGAATTATGGCTGTAGGTGCTTTATTATTCATTCCAGCAGCATATTCCCGTACCTATCTGTTATTTTTAACCGGATTATTCATCATGGGTGGTGGTCTGGCTATCCTTCAGACAGCCTCCAATCCTTATATTACCATTATTGGTCCTGTGGAAACTGCGGCGCGCCGTATCAGTATCATGGGTATCTGTAATAAATTTGCAGGCGCTTTAGCTCCAATCATTTTAGGTTTGTTCCTAAACTTGAGCGAGGCCGATAAGGTTAAAAATTCCTTAGCGACCATGAGCCCTGAAGAATCGGCTGCAGCTTTGGACAAAATCGCCCTACAAGTGGTTAACCCGTATATCGGTATCGTTGTTGTTCTTTTGGTATTGGCATTCTGGATTTCCAGAGCAAATTTACCGGAAGTAGCGGGTGATGAGGAAGAAGATGCTGCCCATCATAACATTACCGAAGGAAAACAGAGTATCTTCGATTTCCCACACGTATTGTTAGGATTTATCGCTTTGTTCGCTTACGTAGGCGTGGAAGTATTGGCTGGTGATACCATTATTGCCTACGGAACCTATTTGGGTATTCCATTGGATACCGCAAAATTCTTCACCTCATTTACCATGGGTGCGATGGTGGTTGGTTATTTGATCGGTATTGTGGCCATTCCTAAATATCTTTCTCAAGAGACTGCATTAAAGCTTTGTGCGATCTTGGGTATTATCCTTACGGTAGGTATCGTCATGACGGACGGTATTGTATCCCTTACGATGGTCGCTTTATTAGGTTTGGCCAACTCCTTGGTATGGCCGGCAATTTGGCCTTTGGCGTTGAAAGGTGTGGGTAAATTTACAAGTGCCGCTTCCGGTATCTTGGTTATGGGTATCGCCGGTGGAGCGGTAATCCCATTGCTTTACGGACAATTGGCACATTTCACCAATTCGCACCAAGCGTATTGGATCGCATTGCCTTGTTACCTGTTTATTTTATACTATGCCATTGCTGGACACAAAGTTCGCAAGCACTAATATTAATCGAGAAATAATATTAATCGAGCATTATTATTAATTAAAATGACATAAAGCAAACGTAGATATTAACCTATCTCCGTTTGTTTTTTTATTAGGTATTAGTATCTTCGAAGAATAGAACATTTATGATTATGAAAAAATTAGCATTCACCCTATTGCTTGCAACGGGTCTATTGTTCCATGCTCAACATGCTGATGCACAGATAAAACTCCCTCCAGCAAGTAGCACGCAATTTATTATCCAGGATCTTGGAATTAGCCAGGTAAGTATCATCTACCAAAGACCTAATATCAAAGGCCGGAAAGTATTTGGTGATCTAGTGCCTTATAATCAGATCTGGCGTACTGGAGCAAACAATGCCACCAATATTACCTTTCAGGATGAAGTGAAGATTGAGGGCCAGACTTTAGCTGCAGGAACCTATGCCATGTTCACTATCCCTACGGAAAAGGAATGGACCATTATCTTTAACAGCAATGCCAAACAATGGGGCGCATATACCTATGATAAGGCAGATGATGTGTTACGTGTGAAAGTAAAACCTATCAAATTAAAAGATAAGGTAGAATCCTTTACGATCAGTTTTGATGATGTGAATGATCAGCACATGAAAACTTCATTGGCATGGGAAAATACAAAGGTTTCGTTCTTGATTGAGGTTGATCAGAAAGCGGAGATCTTGGCGAGCATTGATTCGGCGATGAAAGGCGAAAAGAAACCTTATTTCCAAGCTGCGCAGTATTATTTTACGCATAATGTAGATGTGAAGAAAGCTGCTGAATGGATGGTAGAAGCGGATAAAGGGAATACCAAAGCTCCTCATATTAAGTATTGGAAATCGTTGATTCTTGCGAAAGCAGGTGATAAAGCTGGTGCGGTTAAAGCTGCACAGGAAGGCTTGGAAATGGCGAAAAGAGATAAGAACTCGGAGTATATTAAGTTGAATACGCAGGCTTTGCAAGCTGCGCAGAAGAAATAGAGCGGTGATTTGAGATGGCTCTGCCATCAGAAATATTGGGCCTTGTCATAAGAATAGGACCATGTCATCAGAATTTGGCCATGTCATCCTGAGCGAAGTCGAAGGATCTGTACGGTTACAAACGAACAGATCCTTCGACTTCGCTCAGGATGACAATAATATTACACATTCACCTCAGCGCCTTAAACAATATCTCCACCGGATGCAGCGCCAATTCCTTAGTTCCATCCATGATCTGATGCCTACAGCTCGCTCCTGGCGCAGCAACAACCACCCCTCCTTTCTTCTCCCGAACTGCTGGAAACAACACCAACTCCCCGATCTTCATCGACACCTCATAATGTTCCTTTTCATAGCCAAAAGAACCAGCCATCCCACAACATCCTGAAGGTATATTCTTCACCTTAAAATTCTTCGGAATACCCAACACCCTTTGCACAATAGGCAACAATCCCCAAGCCTTCTGCTGACAATGTCCATGCAACAAAATCTCCGAGCTTTCTTCCGTAAACTGTTCCTGCCTAATATTCCCCGCCAAAAACTCCTCCAACAAAAACTCTTCTATCGTCAATGCCAATGGCGCAATCCTTACCGCATCTTCCATCAGTTCCTCATCCACCAAATCCACATACTCATCCCGAAAAGTCAGAATCGTCGATGGCTCCACAGCAACCAGTTTCACTTCTACCGACAATCTCCCCCGAAAAACCTCCACATTTCTATTCGCCAATTTCCTCGCCTCCCGCAATAAGCCTTTCGACAACAATGCCCTACCGGAAAAAGCATGCGGGACCATCAACACCTGATAGCCCAGCCTTTCCAATAGCAGAATGGCCTTCTTCCCAATCTCCACATCGTTATAATTCGTAAACTCATCAAAAAAGAAATAAACCGATTTGATGGGACTCGAACCCGCCGTATATACCTTATCCTTCTTCACATACCAAGTCCGCAATGTCCTGGAAGCAATTTTAGGGATATGCCGTTTCGAAGAAAAGCCCACCATCTTCTTCACCAGATTTCCGGTAAGGACATTTCCGGCAACCGCATTGTACAGCCCCGCTATGGGCTGCATAAACTTGGTCAAGGTATCCACATGCCCAACCATCCTCGCCCTTAATGGCACCCCATTCGTATCATAATAAGCCTGCAGGAATTCAGCCTTCAATTTCGCCATATCCACACTGCTCGGACATTCCGATTTGCAGGCCTTACAGCTCAAACAAAGATCCATTACCTCCTTCAGTTCCGGATGATCAAAGGGGTTTGCCTTGGTCGAATGGGTCAACATTTCGCGAAGCATATTCGCCCTTGCCCTGGTGGTATCCTTTTCCTCCTTGGTCGCCATATACGATGGACACATGGTTCCACCGGATAGATGCGTTTTCCTGCAATCTCCCGAACCGTTACATTGTTCGGCATGCTGTTGTATCGTTTGTGGTCCATAACGGAACACCGTTTTTATTTTCCTATCCTGCTGTCCGGGTTCATGCCGCAGAAAAGTGTTCATGGATGGGGTATCCACAATCTTCCCCGGATTAAAGATCCCATGCGGATCCCAAGCCTTTTTGATCTCCTTCAACAATTGGTAATTATGATCTCCGATCATCAAAGGGATAAACTCCCCACGCAACCTTCCATCACCATGTTCCCCACTCAACGAACCTTGGTATTTCTTCACCAGATGCGCAATTTCTAAAGCTATCGTTCTGAACAAGGAATTGCCATCCTCCGTTTTGAGGTTGATGATGGGTCTTAAATGCAGTTCTCCGGTAGCTGCATGCGCATAATGCACCGCATACAAGCCATATTTCTCCAATATCTTATTGAACTCCTCGATATAAGCCGGAAGATCCTCCACATCAACGGCCGTATCCTCGATCACAGCCACCGGCTTTTCATCGCCCGGCACATTGCTCAGCAAACCCAATCCCGCTTTTCTTAGGTTCCATACCCGTTTTTTATCAGCTCCTAAGATCAATGGGAAATGATATCCCAATCCATTCAATCGCATTTCTGCTTCCACTGCCAGCACCTTTTGCAAAATCTCCGCCTCATCCTTTCCATCATACTCCACGATCAATATGGCCGCCGGATCGCCCTCCACAAAAAAGCGGTTCTGGAACTGCTCCAGATTACCCTTCGTACATTCCAGGATGTAGGCATCCATCAATTCACTCACCAAGGGCCGATGTTTCAGGGCAATAAGATTCCCCCTTAAGGCATCCTGTAAGGAATGGAAGTGTACACACAATAGCCCAGATGGATTCTCGGGCAATGGATCAACATGTACTTTAATAGATGTGATAAAGGCTAAGGTTCCTTCCGAACCACAGATCAGTTTACAGAAATTAAAAGGTTCGGCATCTGCCACAAATGGATCGGAATCCAATAATAGATCGACCGCATAACCCGTATTCCGTCTCAGGATAGAAGCTTTAGGGAAGTTGGAACGTATCTGTTCCTGGTTATCATAATTCCCCAACATGCTCCTCATTTGCGCATATAAGGCTCCTTCTAAGGTCGGAAGATTACTCTTCTCGATAAACTCATCAAAAGATAAGCTCTTAAAGCACACTTCCGAGCCATCACTCAGTAGGGCTTCGATCTCCAGCGTATGCTCCCTTGCACTTCCGTAGATTAAGGAATTGGATCCGCAGGAGTTATTGCCGACCATACCACCTATCATCGCCCGGTTGGCGGTGGAGGTCTCAGGTCCAAAATATAATTTATGCGGTTTTAAGAAAAGGTTCAGTTCATCCCGGATCACGCCAGGCTGCACCCTCACCCAGGATTCTTCCGTATTCAGCTCCAAGATCTCCGTGAAATAACGGGATACATCCACCACAATACCCGATCCCACTACCTGTCCGGCCAAGGAAGTCCCTGCCGTTCTTGGAATCAAAGAAGTTTTATGATTCTCGGCAAATCGGATCAACTGTTTGATATCCGTTTTGTTTTTCGGATAAGCAACAGCCAAAGGCATTTCACGATAAGCTGATGCGTCGGTGGCATAGAGCACCCGCATCTTCTCATCCCAAAATAGCTCACCCTCCAACTGCTGAGCAAGCAAAGACAGCTGCTCTTCCATCATGGTCTTATCCTTTTATTTGTGTGGTATAGGTACTCTCGAAAATCTTATCCGCATTATTGGTTTCAAAACCATCCCTGCGGTGCTTGGATTCAATTTCTTCCTTCGGTAAATCCTTGGATTGAGGGAGCACACTTCGCTCCGCAAATTCCACATAGCTACCCGCGATCTGAATGGTTTTATCGTCCGCAAATTTTGCATCGTATAACGCAGAAACCGTGCTGCTCTGACGAAGCAACCCATCTTCACTAGTCTTGATCTTCCCTCCGGAAGTATTCAATTTCACACCGATACTTTCCAGAAAAGCATTAAATTCTTCCAAGGTATTGTATCCATCCTTTAATTCATGGATACTGATCGTATAGTGATTCAGGTAATACCTATTGTAGATTACCCAAGCGGCGTATTCACTTTCCGCCAATAAGGTTTCATATTCTTCCGAAGTTGGGAGCCCCCAAAGTGGCTGTTGTAAAAAGGCAGCAACCTCCGGACCATTGTTCAGGTCCAGATCATCTACCGGATCTGAGGTAATCTGCGCGGTGTATTTATAGATGATATCCTGAGCAGCCTGACTCAATTCATTCACCCTAAGTTCCGAAACAAAGATTCTCGGATAGCCTTCAATCGCTGGCGCATACCAATAGGCGTTCAATTTCTTACCCTCAAAATGGAAATAATCCTTCTTTGTATACCCAAAAGCCAGGAATATTTTTTCAAAGGACTGGATTCCCAGATGCGGAACACCCAATGTTCTAAAAGCAATATGGTCGTTTACTATATCATCTTGGGATTGTACAACCTGACGGTCCAAAAGAGCTTTGGTTATTTTATCGACATCAGCGACATTCTTGCGATAATGTTCGAACAGGTCATTCAGAACAAAATCAACAGGTTTATTTTCATCAAAATGCATCTCAAATAATTTAAATTTACAATTAGAATAAAGTTATCGAAAAATTGACAAACAAAAACAATTATTCAGTAAAATATTAAATAATGAAAATATTATTCAGCGAATTATAATTCTTCCATAAGAATCTTCTCCAACTCGTCGGCAGTAAGGTTCATGTTGATGTTTCCATCTTTGGCAAAGGAAATCTCCCCAGTTTCTTCCGATACGATGACAGCAACGGCTTCCGAAACCTCGGTTACCCCAATGGCTGCACGGTGTCTCAATCCAAATTGTGGCGGAAGGTCTTCAGAGTCTGATAAAGGAAGCACCGAACTCGCGGTCATGATACGGAAATCGACGATAATAACCGCACCATCGTGTAATGGGGAATTTTTGAAGAAAATGGATTCCAAGAGTCTTTTGGAAATCGGAGCGTCGATCACGGTTCCACTGGTCTGGTAATATTCTTCGTCGAAGTACCTGGAAAAGACCAATAGTGCACCGGTCTTTGCGCGCGACATATTCTGGCACGCTTCTACGATCGGACGGATATATTCGGAGTTATCTGCATGGCTGCTCTTTTTCGTACCGAAAATATTCCAGAAGAACTTTTTCCGTCGGAGGGAAATGTTCTTACCGATATGGAGCAGGAATCGCCGTATTTCCTGCTGGAAGACGACAATCAAGGCGATGGAACCCACGGAAATAAAACCACCGAATATTTCGGTCAGCAAACGCATTTCCATCTGCTTAACGACCAGGTAGATCCCGTAGAACAGACCAACACCTATCAGGATATTTACCGCAATCGTACCCTTGATCAAACTATAGATATAGTAGATAATGATTGCTACGAGTATGATATCAATAAAATCCTTGAGCCTGAAGCCACTTAAGAGGTTGAAATCTAGTCCATCCATATGTTATGCAATTTAAAAAAATTTATCCATTGATTTAGCGTTATTACTTAGTAAAAGGAATGCTAAAACATTAAATTTGTAAAAACAGATAAATCATGACTAAACTATCCGTCAATATCAACAAGATTGCAACCCTTCGTAATTCTCGTGGTGGGAATGTTCCAAATGTACTATCCGCAGCATTGGCCTGTGAACGTTTTGGTGCTGAAGGGATTACTGTACATCCTCGCCCGGATGAAAGACATATCCGCTATCAGGATGTGTATGATTTGAAAGCGAATATCAAGACCGAGTTCAATATCGAGGGGAATTGTCAGGAGCAAAAATTTGTGGATCTGGTGTTGGCGAATAAGCCTACGCAGGTGACTTTGGTGCCGGATGCGCTGAATCAGTTGACGTCGAACCATGGTTGGGATACTATTGCGAATAAGGATTATCTTATTGAGATGGTGAAGATGTTCAAGGACCAAGGGATTAGGGTTTCTATTTTTGTTGATCCGGTGGAGGAAATGGTGGAAGCTGCGGCGGAGACAGGAACTGACCGCATTGAGCTTTATACAGAAGCTTATGCAGCGGAGTTTGGATTTGATAAGGAAAAGGCTATTGAGCCGTATTTTAAGGCAGCTGTGAAGGCAAGGGAAGTAGGTTTGGGATTAAATGCTGGGCATGATTTGGATTTGAATAATTTGGAGTATTTTAATCAGCATATTCCGGAGTTGTTGGAGGTAAGTATTGGACATGCTTTGATCGCGGATGCGATTTATTTAGGCTTGGAAGAAACGATAAAGAGGTATTTGGCTGCGCTAAAGGGGTAATTCGCTGGAAGGGTCGTTCGCATCATTGCGAACATTACGTCATTGCGAGGGCCATGCGTCATTGCGAGGAGGTACGACGAAGCAATCTTTGTACTTTGTCATCCTGGCCGTAGTCTTTGTCATCTTGAGCGCCGTCTTTTTGTCATGAGCGTAGTCGAAGGATCTGTACGGTTACTAACGAACAGATGCTTCGACTACGCTCAGCATGATATGCGGGAAGATTGCTTCGTTCCTCGCAATGACGTAGGCTCGCATGGTCGCATGGCCCTCGCCCCCCCACAAGGCCGCAAGGCCCATATCCCCCCCTATTCTATCCCTTTAAAAATCCGATTCCACCTAATCTTACTCAAGAAAGAACCATCCTTATCCCAGCTCATCCAAGTAAACAACGCCTTTCCAACAATATGATCCTCCGGCACAAATCCCCATCCCCTAGAATCAGCTGAATTATGGCGGTTATCCCCCATCATCCAGTAATAATCCATCTTAAAGGTATAACTATCCGATTTCTGTCCATTAATATAAAACCCATCTGCACGTTTCTCCAATTGATTCCCCTCATACACCGTAATCACCCTCTCATAAATCGGCGCTGAAAGACTATCCAACTTCACAGAAGCCCCCTTCTTAGGTACCGTGATCGGGCCAAAATTATCATAGTTCCAAACCGGACCATTCTGATAATGCGGGAAAGCATCACTCAACGCATCCGTCGTTCCCTTCGGATAGATCAACTCCTCAAAACGTTTCACCTGTGGCCAGGTTCTCACCTGCTCTGCCTCTTCTTTCGTCATATGGATCACATACAAACCTTGATCAGGATTGGTATAATTCATATCCAACTCCAATCGCAATTCCACCAATCTATTCAAGTCCAACCCATTAGGATCCGTCTGAATAATATAATTGGTCTGAAACTCAGGCGAAGTATAAGCCTTCTCCCCATTCACAAACAAGGTCGCATCTTCCATGGAGATGGCATCTCCAGGTAAGCCCACACAACGTTTGATGTAATTCTCTCTTTTATCGATTGGTCTATGCGTTTCTTCCGGATAGTTGAAAACTACCACATCATTACGCTTGATTTCCTGAAAACCAGGAAGACGTTTGTAAGGAACCTTAATGATTTCCGAATACGCCTTACCACCCGTTATCGGCATGGTATGATGTGCGAAAGGAAAAGCAATCGGCGTCATCGGCACACGTGGGCCATAATTCAATTTACTCACGAACAAGAAATCACCTACCAATAGGCTTCTTTCCATAGATCCCGAAGGGATCATATACGCTTCGATCAAGAAACCACGGATCAACGTAGCAGCAACCGTAGCAAATATGATCGCATCTGCCCATTCCCTACCCGTAGATTTCTCATAAGGGTATTTTTTCTTGAACTCTTCCGTGGTCGATTGACCTAGATATTTGGTGTTCGGATCCCTGCCCCACATCGGAAGCACAATGAACGGCACCAAAACGGCCGCAGCATTTTCCCAGAACCTTCGCTTACCGAAAGCCTTAATAAAATTCAGGAAAAGATCGTAAAAGATGAACACATTCACGATCGGCACAAACAACCAGATGATCCACCAGGTAGGTCTACCGACCAGTTGCGCCATGACGTATTGCCCATAAAAAGGAACAATAGCTTCCCATCCCTGTTTTCCTGCTTTTCTATATAGCAGATATAGGCCGTATAAAGACCCAATAACAAAAATGGCTAAGAATATATACCACATATATTAACTGTTAAAATCAAACATTTCTGTAACCTGGAAAAACCCTTTTTTCCCTTGTAGCCACTCGGCAGCAATCACTGCACCCAGGGCAAATCCTTCACGGCTATGCGCCGTATGTTTAAACTCGATCTGATCCACTTCCGAACTATACAACACGGTATGTGTTCCTGGAACCTCTTCGATGCGTAAGCTTTCGATCAGCAATTCATCAGGTTTGGCGATCACTTCCTCGCCAGAACCTTCCACCGAGTTTACCCAGGATTTCTTCTGGTCCACTTCGCCAAGGATCCCCTCAGCAATGGTGATAGCAGTTCCGCTCGGTGCATCCAATTTATGGATGTGGTGGATCTCTTCTACCTGAACATCATATTGTTTGTAGGGATTGATCGCTTTCGCCAACATCTTATTGATATGGAAGAAAACATTCACCCCAATACTAAAATTAGAACCATATAATAGGGATTGGTCGCTAGAAAGTGTAATTTGTTTCACTTCTTCTAAATTTTCATACCAACCCGTTGTTCCCACGACAATAGGAAGGTTGGCTTCAAAGCATAAACTGATGTTATCCAGTGCCGCATGCGGGGTACTGAAATCAATAGCCACATCAGCATCCTCAATATCTTCCAGCTCGATGGAATCCCGGTTTTGCTCATCAACGATCAACACGACTTCATGGCCTCTTTTGAGCGCGAAGCGTTCGATCAGTTGCCCCATTTTTCCATAACCCAATAAAACGATTTTCATATTTAAATTGGTTAATATTTTATTTTAACGTAAAAGTCATCTTGATACCCGGAGCGAACATGCTCTTTCCAGAAAAACCATTCATGCCCAGGGCATAGGAATTGGTCGGCATAAAGGTTGGTGACATTTTAAAGGAAAGGTCGTCACTCACGTTCCAACGGTTCTTAAGGATGGAATCCACATAGGCTTCCACGATATTCAAACCGTACCAGCCCAGGGTAACCAATACCGTAAGGTCTCGGTTTCGGCGGCCATAGTCCTTGAATTTGACCAAACCCGCTACATCCCAGTTGCTATCGATACCCAAAACCCCGTTCGATGGTTGACCTTCGGCTGCCCTATACTGCAATTCATCCAGAAATAGCTTATAATACCATTGCCAGTAATCAAACACGAAATAGGAAGCTACAAAACCCCCATAGATCACCGGAACCTTGATCCACCATAACCCTTGGTTGGTATATTGTCCCCAACCGGGTAGGATCATGGATCTCTTCCAGGCAACACGGGTCAGGCGTTCGATCTCCAAACGTGCAGAATCCTTTAAAATATCCTTGTAATAATATTTCGCACGTTCCTTTTCCGCCTTTTCTCGTGCCTTCCGCTCTGCTCTGGTTTCCTTTTTGGTCGTATCCTGTTGGGCAACCGATTTTAGCGTGTCCTGCGGATCGATCTTTTTCGTTGTATCCTGTAAAGCGACCTTTTTGGTTGGCGGAATGCTGTCTCTATTCTGTCCATAAACCAAGTTTATAGCCAACAACAATCCCAATAGCAAGATAATCCTTTGCATTACCAATCAAGTAATTCTAAAATACGGCTTAAATCATCTTCGGAATCAAAAGGAATTTCAATGGCTCCTTTTCCTTTGGTAGATTTCACATTCAGTTTAACACGGGTAGCGAATTTGGAAGCCAGATCATCCTCAATTTTTTGGTATTGGAATGTCAATGCTTTTTCTTTCTTACCCTTCTGTTTTTTATCCTTGGCTTGCTGCACCTCACGAACCAATTGTTCGGCGGTACGTACAGAAAGACCTTTCTCTACAATCTCTTTGAAGATATACAGCTGTTTGTCCACTTCGCCAACATTGATCAATGCGCGGGCATGACCCATCGTCAGATCGCCGTCGCGGATGGCTGCCTGAATCACCGGAGGTAATTTCAATAGACGCAGGTAGTTGGTTACTGTTGACCTGTTTTTGGAAACACGGTCGCCCAATTCTTCCTGTTTAAGGCTGCATTCTTCGATCATACGCTGAAAACTCAATGCAATCTCAATGGCATTCAGGTTTTCACGTTGTATATTTTCGATCAAGGCCATCTCCAACATCTGTTGGTCATTGGCAGTACGTACGTAAGCAGGGATCTCCGTGATACCGGCAAGCTTGGAAGCGCGTAATCTACGCTCTCCACTGATCAATTGGTATTCGTTTTTCGCTACTTGGCGTACGGTAATTGGCTGAATAAGGCCTTGAACTTCTATGGATTCCGACAATTCCCTCAGCGCTTGCTCATCAAAATCAGTACGTGGCTGAAAAGGGTTGATGGAAATTTGGTCTACTTTGATAAAATTGATACTACCAGCCGGACTGGTAGACGGTTTCGCTACAGGAACTTCAGCAGGCGTATTCTTTGCAATTCCGATATCATCTTGCTGCAATAAAGCGCCTAATCCTTTTCCCAATCCTGTTTTCCGCTGTAATGCTGCCATATTATGCTGTTACTGTTTGCGTATTTTCTTTTAATAATCCGTTTTTCTCTAATATTTCCCGAGCAAGGTTCAGGTAGTTGATTGCTCCTTTGCAGGAAGCATCGTGCATGATCACCGAAATACCAAAGCTTGGTGCTTCACTCAATCGGGTGTTACGCTGTATGATCGTATCGAAAACCAGATCATGGAAATGGGTCCTTACCTCTTCAACCACTTGATTGGATAGGCGCAGGCGCACATCGTACATGGTCAATAGAATTCCTTCGATCTCCAACGCCGTATTCAATCTGTTCTGAACGATCTTGATCGTATTCAATAGTTTACCCAATCCTTCCAAGGCGAAATATTCACATTGAACAGGGATAATCACCGAATCAGAAGCGGTTAGGGCATTGATGGTGATCAAACCTAAAGATGGTGAACAATCGATGATGATAAAATCGTATTCATCTTTCAGGCTATCCAAAACGCGTTTCATCTTATACTCCCGCTCTTCCAGGTTGATCATTTCGATCTCCGCACCGACCAGGTCGATATGCGCCGGAAGAAGGTCCAGATTTGGTGTGTCGGTATGTTGAACGGCTTCTTTTGGATCTAAGTCATTGATCAAGCATTCGTAGATGCTTGCTTTGATGCCACGCGGATCAAAACCAATCCCCGAAGTAGAGTTTGCCTGAGGATCTGCATCCACTAGCAACGTCTTGTATTCTAGAACGGCTAAACTTGCTGCAAGATTGATAGAAGTTGTCGTTTTACCTACTCCCCCTTTTTGATTGGCTATGGCAATAACTTTTCCCATTGTGTAATTCCTCGATTATGAAAACTAATTTTGAAGCGTCGATACGGACGTCCCTTGCAAAATAACATACTGCATCGATATATGATAATTAAATGATGTTAAATTTGCTACTTTTGGACAGTATCCTGCACATAACGCTCAGGATGCTAAGATACAAAAAATAGATTTAGGTAAGGATATCTATCTAACATGCTTTTTATAAGTAACATATAAACAATGAATTTAATTATATCCGGAACGAATAGAAAACATGCCAACTCCCTTAAGGTGGCAAAATTTTACCAAAAAGAACTCGCAGAACGCGGCGAAGAGTTCCAAATCCTGTCGATGGAAGAGCTACCGAGCAACCTCATGGAAACGGATCTTTTCGGAAAACGTTCGGAGGAATTTGCAGCTATACAGCAGCAGGTTTTTGATGCGGATAAATTTGTATTTATCATCCCTGAGTACAATGGAAGCTACCCAGGCGTGCTGAAATTATTCATTGATGCCTGCGCTTTTCCAAGTAGTTTTTACCATAAGAAAGCGGTATTGGTAGGGGTTTCTTCCGGGAAATATGGAAACATCCGTGGCGTTGATCATTTTACAGGGGTTTGTAATTACCTGCGTATGCATGTATTGCCCCTGAAGATCCATATCCCTCATATACAATCCGAATTGGATGAGCAATTGAATTTCCATGATCCCCTGACCTTAAAGTTCATCAACGAACAACTGGATGAGATCGTTAAATATTAAGTCTTTAGGGTTATTAAACAGTAAGCCTTTAGGGATATTAAACAGTTAGCCTTTAGGGATATTAAACACTAAGCCTGTAATGGTTTAAAAAATCTAAGTTTATGAAGCTTTTACAATCACTAGGAATACTTGTTTTGGCCGTTTTAACGGGATGCCAATCTGGTCAAAATGCCCAATCGGAAAACAGTTTCTTCAATGGGAAGGATTTGAGTGGGTTTCATGTGTTTAATCAGGGCAATGAACCATCCAAATGGAAGGTGGTCAATGGAGAGATCATCTGTGATCCTAAAGGTACAGGTGTTTTTGGTGATCTGATCACGGATAAGGAATATGAAAATTTTGAATTGGATTTTGAGTGGAAGGTTGGAAAAGGAGGAAATTCAGGCGTATTCATCAATGTAAAGGAAGATTCAAGCTTTGCGGCTACCTTTGCGACGGGATTGGAAATGCAATTGCTGGATAATGCGAATGCGGAACCTAGGCATCAAGTGGATTCTACGCATTGGGCAGGATGTTTATATGCCGTGGAATGTATCGGCAGTAACTCCAAGCCAAACTCTTATGGAGAATGGAATAAGGGCAAGATCAGACAAAAGGATGGTGAGGTTACTTTCTGGCTGAACGATAAGATCACCTTTCAAGAAAATGTGACTACAGAGGAATTTAAAGCGAAGGTCGCTACTACGAACATGAAGAATTACCCAAGCTTTGGGACGTTTAGAAAGGGAAAAATCGCCTTTCAGAACCATACTGATTCCGTAGGATTCCGGAATTTAAGGTTAAAAGAATTATAGTCGTTTATATGCAGCCTGTTTTTATAGATGCAGCTTGTTTTTTTAGATGCAGCTTGTTTTTTTAGATAGGTTCGGAGTAATAGCATACTGAAAGTATACCTAAAGTATGTAAAATGTATGTTCGGTATACTTTTTCCATACTTTAACCTGCCTTTAAGCATACTTAAAGCACGATTCTACCCCTAATAAAAACATATTTTGAATAGTCAGCATAGAATGAGTCCAGAGTAAATGGATAATAAAAGTTAGGATTAGTTGCGAGAGTCGCGTCATTGCGTGAGTCGCGTCATTGCGAGGAGGTACGACGAAGCAATCTTCACACTAATCGAAAGATTGCTTCGTCGTGCCTCCTCGCAATGACGTAAAAAAACATGTCCAATAAAAAAAAGCTCATCTTTCGATGAGCTTTCGTCTGTGGAGGCTACTGGATTCGAACCAGTGACCCTCTGCTTGTAAGGCAGATGCTCTGAACCAGCTGAGCTAAGCCTCCTTGTTTTTCCTTTTTTATTTTGAAACAGTTAAGGATTCTGTTTTTGGTGGAGGCTACTGGATTCGAACCAGTGACCCTCTGCTTGTAAGGCAGATGCTCTGAACCAGCTGAGCTAAGCCTCCTTTTTTCCGTCTTGCGGTGTGCAAATATAGGGCTAAAATCTGATTTACAAAATATTTTGAATCTTATTTTGATATTTTTTTAGCAATATATTCAAATACAAAGAGATAAATTTTGGATTTTTTTTTACGGGGATGGGTGTTTAAAGGGGATTGTTGTGCCTGCATTACCCGTGCCCCTATCAATAGCACGGGTAAACAGGACTTATGTAAGTTGAAACTATGTGCGTATTGCTGAGGTAAAGATATGGTTTATTTAGAATGATTATAAATAATTTGAAGGATTTTGTGTGATATGACATTGAGATTATTTATTACGCAAAACGGGAGGAGGAGTCATCCTGAGCGTAGTCGAAGGATCTGTACGGGTACCACATGTAGATGCTTCGACTTCGCTCAGCATGACATGTCTAAAGATTGCTTCGTTCCTCGCAATGACGATAGGCGCGCAAAGATAGGCGTGCAAAGATAGGCGTGCAAAGATAGTCGCGAAGAGATAGGCGCTCAAACATGGCCGCCATAGGTCTAACTACTAAATACTCACTACTAAATACTCCAAAAAACTAGTCATAAAACTTCCAGGAAACACCAAACCTCAAGAATGCAGGGTTCATCGGGTATCTTCTTACCGTATAATACCCATTCGGATAGATATGCTGATTCGCGAAATTATAACTCAAGAACAAATTAACCCTATCAATATTCGCTGTCAACCAAAAATCAACGATCGGATAGGTCGAAAATTCGATCCCTACATTATCATTATAAAACTGTCCTGCATTGATCGCATAGGAAGGGGTCTTAAATGGCGTATTAAACTTCACATCCATACCGATCCGAAAATCCATCACATTATACAGGATATTCGCATAGTATAGACTATGGAAAGTATACAACTCCGGCGTTGCCAACACATCCATGGCATCCGATTTCTGATAAACCACCATATTATCCAAGTGGAACTTCCGGAACTTAAAGTTCTGCCCTACGGTCAGTTTCAATAGGTTTAAGTTTCCAGCTTGGGTAGGCTTGATCTGCCTAGCGAAAAGAATATCATTGCTAGGGTTCTCCAACTCCCGGAAATACGTGTAATTATTGATCAGAAAGTACTCCGCCTTTCCACTAAATCCAATCTTTGAGTTCGAATAGGAAAAGGAAAGGTTCTGTGTTTTTATCTTATCCAGGTTAAGATCCTCTTCCCGCCAATTATGATAAGAAAGATTGGCATTCTGAAAAATCATTTCCGGCGATTTATTCTGCGAATAAGCGCCTATCCTCAATTTTCCGATTACATCACTCAGATGCACATCGGCATAAGCTTCATATAGGAAATCCCCAAAATTACGGCCCAACACGATCTGGTTAGCCGCAAAATTAAGATCCACCTTATCACTGAACTTATACCCTATCGACCCTTTCACCATGGAATTCTGATAGAAATTATTCATGAGCGAATCCGAATACCAGATCAGGTCATTTTGGAATCCCAGCTCCACCTTCGCCTCGTTCTTCAGATTCCTCCCTCGAAGGAAGAAAGAATAGGTAAAATCGTTGGTAATACTGGTTATCTTGGTCGTATCATCCACCCGCACCAATGAATCGGAAGGAAAGGCATTATACAAATCCGCCTGATTCTTAAAGAAGATAAATTTCTGCTGACGGATACTGGAATTATGGGCCACCACATTGGTTGGATGGATCTCCCCATCCGGACCATTACCATTCACCGTATCGATCCTGCCCAGATAATAGGACTGCCTTAGGAATAGGGCCATATCCTTCCATTTATTGAATGGTCTATTCGCCTGGGTTCCATTCAGTTTCACAGGATAACGAGAAGGCGAGGTATTATCAGACGTATCCCTAAATACGGTATCATTCAGGATGGAACCATTTTCAGTCGCATCCAAGGTGTTAAAAGTTAAGTTGGAAACCAGGTTATACCGCTTACTTGGCGATTCGTACCAGGCAAAAACGGCTCCCTTCCGATCGCTATAGGCCTGGTTGTTATAATAGCCATCCGTATTGGTTGCATGGTATTCTGCCCCAATATTCAGATGCGGATTGATATTCTGCGCTAACCGAGCTTTGAAAACCTGATCATCGAAAAAGAATCCTACTGCATATAATTCGGAGAATCTTGCCCTTGCCCTAAAATATTGGACAGAATCTGAAGTTACTAGATAACGCTCCAGGGCATGGTAACCCGATTGAAAACCAATCGACTTATTGGGGTTGAAGAGTAGATCTCTGGATGCCAGACCATAAGAACCTAAGTTTATGGTTGGGTTCCAAGGAAGATTCTGTTTATTGTAATACTGGAAATTAACGTGGGAGGTATCAAGCGCATAGGTCCTGGTCAGGCGTTTCAAGGTGGCCAGGTTGGTATACCTTACATATTTTGCCGTAAAAACCACAGAGTCCTTTTTATTGTCTTCTTTGTTCCTAGCGGAATCCAAGGCAGAACTAAATTCATCCTCGACCTGGGCATAAAGCTTAGGCGAAAGGCTAAACAACACTAATACAAACAATAACCGCTTAAGTATACTCATGTAAGGACCGATACAAAAATTTAATTCAGCAAAAATAGTTCAAAAAAGCAGAATTATTGCAATGCGATTAATTCTTTTAATATACTTGTCATTTTTGGTTCTGCTTCTGCCGCTACTGCAACGATTTCATCCAAAGAAACAGGTTGTAGGTTTTCGTGGAATCCCTCATCGGTAATCACGGAAATAGCAAATACCGGAATTCCCATATGATTGGCCACGATAACCTCCGGAACGGTACTCATGCCAACGATATCGCCGCCTATGATGCGCATATATCGATACTCAGCACGGGTTTCCAAGTTGGGACCTGGCGCAGAGACATAAACCACCTTATGGGCTTTGATCTGCAATTTATTGGCAATTTCAAGACCTTGCTTCAACATATCGAAATTATAGGGCTGGCTCATATCCGGAAAACGCGGACCAAACTCTTCATTGTTCCTTCCCCGTAATGGATTATCGGGCAAGAGATTGATATGATCTTCAATGATGCCTATATCGCCCTTTTTGATCTCCGGATTTAGGGATCCGGAGGCATTGGAAACAAACAGTTTCTGTATGCCCAATGCTTTCATCACGCGAATAGGAAAAGTGATCTCCTGCATACTGTATCCCTCATAGTAATGTAGACGCCCTTGCATGGCCACTACATTTTTCCCATTGAGCTTTCCGAAGATCAATTTACCGGTATGGAATTCAACCGTTGAAATCGGGAAGTTCGGGATATTGGAATACATCATCTGATGCTCCACGTCGATCTCGTTGACTAATTTACCTAGACCAGTGCCTAAGATGATACCAAATTCGGGATTAAATTCGCCTATTTTGCGGCGTATAGCTAGTATGGATTCTTGAATCTGTTGATACATGTGTGCAAAAAAACTTTATAATCAAACTTACATTTATTTTTTTGCACACACAAATCAGCAAATAAGGCTAACGACTTCCTGCAATCTTGCCTTCTACCTTACCTGGGGAGGTAAGCAATAAAAGAAGGTAAGTTACCAGTCCGTTATATACGATCAGTTCAAACCCGATCTTATAGTTCGTATGCGGCAACACATAGGTTGTCAACAAGAACATCAGAATAGGTGATAAGACACAGATCAGAGGGACCAAATTGTCATTTACACGACGTTTGGTCAGGATTCCGAAGGAGAATAAGCCCAATAAAGGACCATAGGTATATCCTGCGATCTTGAAGATGGCAGAGACCACCGATTCATCGTTGATCCAATGGAACAACAAGATCACCAAAAGCATAACCACGGAGAATGCCAGGTGCACCATATTACGTTGTTTCACCAATTTTGGATCATTCGGATTTTCCTTTTTGTTGAAGTTCAGGAAGTCTACACAGTAGGATGTGGTCAATGCAGTTAGAGCGGAGTCTGTTGTAGCAAACGTTGCTGCTGTTAAACCCATCATAAAGATGATCCCTGGTAATAAGGTTAAATGACGCAATGCAATTTCAGGGTATAAATAATCGGATTTACCCAGTTCGGCCAAGGTGATTCCGTTCGCTTCTGCATAGAAATACAACAAAGCACCTACGGCTAGGAAGAACAGGTTGATAACCACGAAAATACTGGTGAATACCATCATGTTTTTCTGCGCTTCGCCAATGGTTTTCATACTCAGGTTCTTCTGCATCAAATCCTGATCGAGACCCGTCATCGCAATGGTGACGAAGATACCGCCAATGATATGTTTCCAGAAGTTACGGGTATCTCCCAATAGGTTTTCCCAGATAAAGATCTTGGAATAAGAACTTTCCTTCACTTTTTCAAAAGCTTCGAAAACGGTCAATCCAAGACCATCGGCCATGAAATAAATAGAAAGGATAACCGCCAAAAGAAGGAATGTGGTTTGTAAGGTATCTGTGATAATGATGGTCTTAAGACCACCTTTATTGGTATAAAGCCAGATCAGCACCAAACACACCGAAACGGTTAAGAAGAAAGGTACATTCCAGGCATCAAAGATATAGCGCTGTAATACGATAGCTACCAAGTATAAACGGAATGCGGATCCTATGGTCCTGGAGATCAAGAAGATCATCGCTCCAGATTTATAGGATTTATGCCCTAAACGTTCCTCCAAATAGGTATAGATGGACGTCAGGTTCATCCGATAATACAAGGGCAACAGGACATAGGCAATGATGACAAAGCCGATGGCATTTCCGAGTACGAACTGGAAATAACTGAAGTTATTGGGATCGGTCATTCCACCAGGGGTATTTCCTACATCTCCAGGAACGGAGATAAAGGTTACTCCTGATAGGGCCGTACCGATCATCCCGAAGGCAACCATATACCATTTGGCATTGCGGTTGGCAACGAAAAAGGTAGAGTTATCGGCAGAACCCTTGGAGGTAAAATAAGATACCGCCAAGAGAATTCCGAAGTACACGACCAGGAAGGTTAATAAAATACTAGGTGACATATTGGGTGTTTACTGTTTGTTTTTCAGATTGTAGTTATCGATCGCTTTACGTACATTTCCGAATTCTTCGATCAATGCAGATGCTGTTTCCTCATCCGTTCCGGTTTCGGCCATCACCATACGAACGCCTCTACCGACTAATTTATGGTTTGACAATTGCATATCCACCATCTTATTGCCCTTTACACGCCCTAATTGAATCATTACAGCGGTACTGATCATGTTCAACACCAATTTTTGGGCAGTACCCGCTTTCATCCGGGTGGAACCTGTAACAAACTCAGGTCCTACGATCACTTCAATTGGATATTGCGCACGAGCAGCAATAGGTGAATTGCCATTACACACGATACAGCCAGTTGCAATGCCTTTGGCATTTGCTGTTTTAAGCCCACCGATCACATATGGAGTCGTACCAGAAGCAGCAATACCGATCACCACATCATTCGGGTTGATCGCATATTCCTCCAGGTCTATCCAAGCTTGGTTCATATCGTCTTCCGCAAACTCAACTGCTTTACGGATTGCAGAATCCCCTCCAGCAATTAAACCAATTACCCAATCGAAAGGAACGCCATAGGTTGGCGGACATTCAGAAGCATCCAAAATACCTAACCGACCACTCGTCCCAGCACCGATATAAAATAATCGTCCACCTTTTTTCATCCGTGAAACAATAACTTTTACCAATGCCTCGATTTGAGGAATAACTTTCTCTACCGCCAACGGAACGGTCTTATCTTCTTGATTAATGTTACTTAGGATCTCGTTGACCGACATTTTGTCTAGGTCTTGATAATTCGAATCCTTCTCCGTTGTGTTGATCATAGCCTTCTGCATGTGCAATACTTTCAATAACTTTCCGTAAATATGCGACTTTTTAATAAAAAACGCAAAAACCCGCATGCTAAATTTATATTTCGTTTAGCGGCACGAATTTATAATTTTTATCTTTCAGTCCTTTAATCAATTTTTCCAACTGATTAAAAAATTTATCCGTTCTGTCCGGGTCCGACCCGATATGGATAATAATAATAAAACCATTTAATCCGAACTGACTTTCATGTTTGTACAGTTGCTCCAATATTGCTTCTGAACTCATATACTTATTTCCCATCGCTGGGAAGGTATAATCAGCAGCCGTTCGTAATCCTGGTGTGAAATTGTATAAAACTAGGTTAACATCTTTGGCCCATTCTGTAATGGTTTTATTGTACCATTCATAGGGCGCCACAAATTTATCAATGTTTTGAATACCTAGTGCATGAAGTTTGGAAATGTTTTCAGTTAAATCTTTGTTAAAAACTTCTTTTGTAACAAGTAGACTGTCTCTTTTTTCCCAAGTAGCATATAATAAGTGCTGATCCGAATGTGGACCAACCTCATGCCCTTCTTTATACATGTTCTTCAACAGGTTCGCAGATTTCCTATCTTCCAGGAATCTCCCGGTCACAAAAAAGCTTCCTTTGATGTAGTTTTTGTTCAGGGCTTTCCGAATAGTGCCCAATCCTTCCCGAAACTCATCTCCGGTAAAGATCAGACTGATCTGCTTTTTATGTTCATCCCCACGGATTATTGCCCCGTGGGAATCAATTACTCTTTTTTTTTTGATTCACTCTCTTTGGCTGACAAGAGGTAAATCAACGATGCCGTACCATCCATGGTCGGTTCATTGGTGCTGTAATCCCCAAAATCGTCATGATAAACCACCAGATCGCTCTGGAATTCCGCGTATTCATCAGGGTTTATCAATTTGATGCCGATCAGGTTCTGGTAGATACTGGAATAGACCGGTCCGTCCACCAGACCACCATCTATGGGATAAGCGTGTAAATAGGTAAACGCTGAATGTGGGTCGATTGGTGTGTCGCCATCGGCCGGCAGGCCATAAACCATGCTTGTGCCCCAAGGATTTACGCCAAACAACCAATCTATATTTGCCTGTTCCAATTCCTCAAAAGATTTATCGCCACTCTGTTCTTTGTACCAATGGCATTGGATAGCAAAGGAGGTGGTGAGGTTGTTGCTGCACCAGATGAATGGAACGCCGCGGTAGAACATATTCTCTTGTGCCCTATCCCACACCTGTTCGATTCCTTTTTTATAATAGGTTAGCACTTCTTTCTTGCTGGATCTATCCCCTTGTTTTGCCAGTTCATAATGGCCAAGATTGATAAAGGGATAATATTGGTAATGATTGGCCGTATCACGGATCATCCAAGGCGTAATGTTCTCTTGGCGGGCATAGTTCAATGCCTTGTTCAAGTGCTGTTGATCTTGGGTAAGACCAAACATACTGGCTTCCGCTAATTCCATATCATCAACCCAATTGTCCTCGGCATAGATATAGGGCGATTTTACAGATACGGTCTGGGTTACACCGGGTTTGATATGGGCATATTGATAGGCTGTAAGCGCTTTTTCTTTTAGCATCTGTGCAAAAGCCTGGTCTTTTTGTTGGTAGAGTTGGTGACCCAAACCAAAAGCGGAAACAAACTTTGCCGCTGTTGAACTGGTACCGGTGGTATTGTTGAGGAATTTACCCCGCTGTTGTGGTTGACCATCAATAAAATAAACCGGTCTTTCATGGCCACGGCCATAGATAGAATCCTGTCCGGGCATGCGCAGTTTGATATGATCGCGATCATCGGCGATCTGGTTGAACATGATGTTAGGTTTTGGATGCATTTTGAGCAACCAATCCAGTCCCCATTTTGCTTCATCCAGCACATCGGCAATGCCGTTTTTCCCGTCCAGGCCATTGGCTTGCTTTTGATCGCCAAAAACCTGCGGAAAATCACGATATGCCGCTAAGAGATGGTAAGTGGCATTCGCAGAGGTAGTAGCATATTGCAGGTAATCGGAAGCATCATGCCATCCCCCTCCCACATCGACGCGGGTACTATCTGGCATTCCTACCGAACTGGCATACATGGTAAACCCATCATGGGTATGACAGCTGTCTTTTAAGAATGGATTGAACAGGGTCCTTTGCTGCCGCATATATCTTAATGCAAAGTCGGCAGTACCCTCATACACCTGCTCATTGATCTTAAATGCTGGAGATTTTGTTCCATCATCGCTTAGGATATAGAATGTTCCATTTCCTTTAAATGCAGAAAAGTCTAATCGATATCCCTTCTGAAATGGACCATATTTTCCAAAGGTTTTACCTGCTTTGTTGGTATACACCACTTTCTGGCTATCGGAATTGATCAGTTGGAACCGTTTGACTTCGCTGTTTGCTTTGGAAACCCAAACTGCCACCTTTTTCTGTTGTGGAAGGTAGCCCAATTGGTTCACCCTGATCCATGATTGTTCCTGCGCAAACCCATGGTGGGAAAACGCTGAAAGCAGTAATAGACAGAAAAGTATAAAGCATGTAGGTTTATTCATAGGTTAACCGATTATTTCATGTTGAACATGAAAACAATGTTATCAATAGGATAGCATGACAATCTTGCCATCCATGCTGCTAAATACAATTTTATTTTTTAGGACCAATGGCGGATTGATCATGCCATTGGAGACTTTATATTGCCATGCCGTTTCCCCAGATTTGGACAGTACGGCTGTCATCAATCCTTTATCGGAAGGCATAAATGTTAATTTCTTATCCGAATAGATAGCCGTTGGTGCCAATTCGTAAGGCAACCTTACTTTGGCTTTCCAAGTGATATCCATATTTTCGGAATTAACCGGAACTCCGATCAATTCGCCATCCATGGTTTTTGCATAGACCATCTGATGATCTGCCGATAACCCTAGGGATTCTCTCACACGGTAATCATCCTTTTTCTCTCGCCAGATTGTTTTTCCGGTCTGAAGATCGATGGCCGTCATGTACCGATCAGGTGCTACGATGAATACGCGGTTATTGGCCACAACAGGATAAACTGCTGCGGCAGAGAACATGCGGTTCTGATGCCCGTTGCTCCACTCCCATTCCAATTTACCTGTTTGTTGGTTCAGGGCATAAAAGCCATTGCTCCAACTGCCAAAAAACACCTTTCCATCGGCTAGGGTCGGTTGGGTGGATACATATCCTTTTACCGAACTGAAAGACCAAATGACCTTTCCGGTCTTGACATCAATCGCCCAGAAAACACCCTCAGAACCCCCAATGAAGGCTTTGCCATTGGCAACTGCAGGAGACCCTAAAACGGCTTTTGTCGCTTCGATCTTCCATTTTAGTTGACCTGTTTTCGCATCAAGGCCATAGATATAGTGGTCGGAAGATCCTACCACAACTATTCCTTGATGCACCATAGGCGTAGAATAGACTTTTCCGCCAGTTTTATAGGTCCAAGCTTTTTTACCGGTTTTTAAGTTCAGGGCATAAACTTCGCCAACGGTGTTGGCCGTAAATAAATGCTTTTTATCTGCACTGATGCCGGCACCGATATCCCCATGGTCCTCATATTCCCAAACGAGTCGGGCTTTCGAGGTTTTATTGACGGAGTAATCGGGTCTTTTTATTTGCTGATTGTTACTTGCTGTAAGTTGCTTTAAAGGCAGTTTCAGCCAATAATCCATGGTTTGGAGCAAAGGCTTACGAACCTGAAAGAACACAGAATCCTTACTGATGGTGAGGATATTGTATCCACCTACCGCATCTTTAGCGCGCAGATTGGATCGTACCATCACGCCGGGAATCCTTTCCCAGTCGTACAATTTATTGATATGCCCATGTCCGCAGGTTGCCAATTGCACATTCCGCGTTTTTAGGCGATCGATAGCTTCATACCAGTTGTTCAGTGAAGAATCAAGTG
This sequence comes from Sphingobacterium tenebrionis, assembly GCF_037126265.1. Taxonomy (NCBI): domain Bacteria; kingdom Pseudomonadati; phylum Bacteroidota; class Sphingobacteriia; order Sphingobacteriales; family Sphingobacteriaceae; genus Sphingobacterium; species Sphingobacterium tenebrionis. Next base: position 30,199 of record NZ_JAYLLN010000028.1, on the reverse strand, counting down.
GGTAATGGTTAATCGCAATAAGGGGTTTGGAGGCATCGGGATTTGCTTTGAAAACCGAATCCATCCAAACGAGGTTTTCACGGGGGATTTGCCCAGGGCTCATCCGCATATTTGGTCCCGAAGTGGTTCCGATGAACTGAAATCCTTTATGTTCGAAGAAGAACATTTCTCCGCCAAATACTTTGCGGAAGCTATTGGCGCCACTTTCGGACCAATTACTGTCGTGGTTCCCCGGAACGACATACAGGGGCAATTGGAGGCTATCCAAAATTCTTTTGGCCAACGCTAATTCCTCATCAGAACCGAATTCCGTGACATCTCCGGAAAGAATGACGAAGTCGATATCCTTTTGCTGATTAAGATCAGCAACGGTTCTTCGAAGATCATCTGCTCCAGTAGATCCACCCACGTGGGTATCGGTTACCTGTGCAAACTTGAAGGTTTGGGCGGTTAACGCCGATGTGCAGCATAAAAACAATGCACAAAAAGCCGACTTAATGATGGATTTCCTCATTTTTATTTTTGTAATAACTCGGATTCTTTACTTTCTAGGTTATCTACATTTAAACCGGTTACACAATAGAAACCTGATTTTGATATTTGCATTTTATTTTCAGTGGTCACTCCTACCAGCTCGCCTGTCGCAGTTTTGCTCGAGAAATAATAAACTGCTGATCGGGTATTGTTTGTCGCTGCAGTCCAGGTTATTTCAGAACCTGTGATTTTTACATTGGTTGGGGTAGTTGGTTTTGCGGCTACTTCACGTCCAAAGAATGGCATCAGCACATCTTTAGCATAAAGTTCCTTGATCTTGTCGGTAATTGCAACCTTATTTGTCATGATACTCTTCATGCTGTACATGACACTACCGAATACCCGGTCGTTGTTTCTGGTCAGGTTAAACTGTCTTTGTAATTCATCGGGACTTTGGAAAGCGGCTCCCATTGCTGGATCACCGAATTTGTAGGCCGCATGGCCAACCACTACCTTAGCTTGACCACGGAACTGAACCCAAGTGGCTAGATTACGTTCGAAAGGATTATATTGATTTCCAATTTCTTGGTATAATTGAGGCATTACAATGTCCACCCAACCGGAGGATGTCCATTTTGCAATATCCGCAAATAACACATTGTAGTTATTGTCTTTGTTAGGAGCAGGTGATACGGAAAATACCACTGCTGGTTTGGTTGCTTTGATGGTATTATAAACTCCTTCAATAGCTTTATCTACATTTCCACGACGGAAATTTTCTTTGGATGAATAGCCGGCTCCATATTTGGTATACTCGGCGTCATCATTATGGTTCTGTCCTTCCGGATAGAAATAATCATCGAAATGAATACCATCCACATTGAACTTGGTGATGAGATCCTTGACGATATCGTTTAGTCGCTGTCTTACTTCAGGGACTGCTGGATTATAGATACGGATAGTTTCGTAATCTTTTACCCAAGATGCATCGATGGATGCATGTAGTGCAGGGAAAGCTGTAGCGCTTGAAGCACGTGTAGAAATACGGTATGGGTTGATCCATGCATGGAATTCCATTCCGCGGGCATGTGTTTCATCGATTAAGAATTTCAACACATCATAACCTGGATCTACGCCTCTGGTACCGGAGATAGCAGCAGACCATGGTTCATAAGGAGAATTGTAGAAGGCATCTCCCATACCTTTAACTTGAAATACAACCGCGTTGAATTTCAATTCTTTTAATTTATTTAACTGCTCGATATATTTTTGCTTCTGCGCAGCTTCACCGCGGATTCCTGGCCAATCCAATTCCCATACGGTAGCTACCCAAGCTGCTCGCATTTCCTTTCCGGGAAATTTCAGGGTGCTAACTGGAGGTTCTGGTTCAGGTTCAGGATTTGGTGTAACAGGGTCAGAGTCCTTACTACAACTTACTAACAACAAAGTCCATGATAGGAAAAGGCAAAGGTATAAAGAGAGTTTTTTCATCATAATAAAAGTAAAAGGTTCAATAAAAAGATGAAAGGACATCCTGCTCAAATAGTAGAACTAAATTTGCATAACAGATGCCCTTTCACCATATATAAGACTTAAAGTTAATCCTCTAGTACATTAATAGGGAATTCCACGATGGTAAAACCAGCATCAGAGGTTGCCCCATAGATCATTAATTTTTCATCTTTTCCTTCGGCATTCTTCACAATATGGAAACCAGATTGTGTACCAGGAGCTGTATTGGCATTTCCTGAGATACCAAACTCATATACCGGTTTTTTATCTCCTTGCTCGAATGCAGTTAATGCATCAACGATGCTAGCGCCTCTCGTAATGTTGTAAACACGCATTACGGCATCAACAGCTGCACCACCACGTGGAACAGTAACAACCAATAAATAGCGTTCGCCGTTGAATTCAATAACACGAGGGTCACCGGAGTGTACCGGAATTGAGCTTGCTCCCATAGAATAGCTTACTCCACCTCCATTATTGGCAACAGAGATCACTTTATCATGTCCAGTAACAAAGAAGTTCTCCGAATTTCCAATGCGGTTATAATAAGACCATTGGCCATACGTAGCAACGGTATTAAATGCTACCGTTTCGGTTACATTCTTATAGTTCTCAATTTTCAAACGCATCACCTGGGTTCCGCCACTAATAAAGAAGGCATAACCATTGCCGCTTGCATCTAATCCGATAGAGAAGTTATCTCCATGACGAGCACCAGATCCGGCAATTGATCCAACATTGATATTAGCAATTACCTGAGGAGCTGCTGCAGGATCTTCCCACAAATACAGTTTCAAAGGTGATGCTCCAGAGGTAGATAAACTAGCCACATAGGTACGACCATTCACTTGGGCTCCCATATTAACTGGGAAAGTACCACCTGTTACACCCGTAGTGTTTACCTGGATCGGTTTGATTTGATTGTTTTTCAAATCTTCCACATTTAATAAATGAACTCCAGGGGTTCCTCTAGAGATTATTAATACATGTTTTCCATCGAATCCCGTTCCACGGACCAATCCACCTGAGAATGCAGTGTATGCGGCATTTCCAACTGGATTTGAAGAGTAATCATATACCGTAGGTTTTCCGAAATCTGCTCCAAAAACAGGAACATCGAAACGGATTACTGCTTTATATTCCTTAAAACGAGGAGAGTTAACCACTTTTAGAAAGATATCCTTAGAAGCATCCCCACTTTGAAATGGAATGGCAATGGTATCTTTTTCCAGTTTCGCACCTTCAGAAGTTTCTGCTTCAAAGATTACACCTGAAAAGTCGGTTAGGGTATCCAATCTTGGAAAGGTAATCGTTTTGGTTTTTTCATCAATGGATCCTTCCAAAACTTCGTTTCCTAGCGGTCCAGCATTAACGATCTTAATGGATTTAAGATCGGTATATTTATCGGATTCCATATTTTTTGGGAAATCCTCCGAACAAGAAGTAAATCCTACAAAACTTACAAAAGCTAGTAGTATACCTCCTATTGTTTGATTAAAATTCATTTTCATCTTGATCATCAATTAAGATTCATAATTAGTTCTGAGGCCAACCTTCTGTTTGATCCAACGTATAACCTGCCGCCTCATATTCATTGATCTGATTAGAGCCTATTGGAGATAAGTAAGGATTGATATTCGTTTGGTTGTAGAAAGGTAAACGGTCCTTGTTCAGTGTATATCTGTAAAAACCTTTCATTTTGTCTTTACTAGTAGGGTCACTTGGATTATAAACCTCTATTTGGCCGTTTAATTTCACGACAGAAACAGTAGCTTTCAATTCTCCAGGAGCTTCTGTTGGGAAGTTAACCCATCCACCTGCTAAAAGATCTGGATTTTGTTCCGTATCCATGTATTGCAATTTCGACCATCTTCTCAGATCAGCTAAACGAGAATCCTCAAAAGTCATCTCCATACGACGCTCTCTACGGATTTCCCATAACAAAGGACTTACCGTTACATCACGATCAGGATCTGAAGGTAATGCCCCGATGTTCATTGCCGCTGTTTTCTTCACGCCTTTTGCAGCAGCATCTGCTGCGATTGGTCTATTTCTGATTTTATTTATCGAAGCATCGATATCTGCTTGGGTAACTGCTGGACCACCAAGGGTAGCCAATTCAGCCTTAGATTCGATCCAGTTCAATAGCACCTCTGCATATCTCAATACCGGAGCATCCGTCACGTTATTTGCACCCGAAAACTCAGTACCTGGAGAGCCTCCTGCTGCAACGCGAGCTTCCACATCCCTTGGTAAGAACTTAGTAATGTACATAAATGATGCACGGTTCTTAGGTGTAGGATTCGTATGGAAAGTAGCTTCAAAACGCGAATCTCTGTTTTTAACCATTTCCACATTAGTGAAATCAGAAGCTTTTGTAGAATCTGAATTTTGCCAAACTTTACCATCTGTACAGATATACGATTTCAATAGGTCTGCTGTAGGACCATAAGTAACATTATCTGATAAATTATGAATGGATAAGATGGAATGTCTAATCGCTAAAGCCGCATCATATTGTCTATAAAGGATCATATCTTTATTTCCGGCTAAATTATCGGATGTGAATTGAGATGTGTAATCCGTAACGATATCATATCTACCGCTACTTTTCACCATTTCTCCAGCCTCAACCGCCAATTCAAAGAATTTCTTAGCTCTTTCATCATTCTTATAATAATATTTTTGCCAAGAACCTTCCGACATAGCGATTTTAGAAATAAAACCTGCCGCGATAAATTTATTTACTGTTTGAGCACCATCATTTGCACGAATATTTTCCATTGCAAATTTCATGTCCTCATAAACAGCATCCATCACTTCATTCCTTGGTGTTCTTTTCTTATAAAGTTCATCAAGTTCGGTATCATCTATAGGTCTATCGTAATATGGAACATCGCCATAAGCATAAACCAAATCCCAATAACGCATCGCTCTAAAGAAGCGACCAATACCGATCCAGTGGTTAAAAGCTTCTGGTGCAAGAACATCTTGCATTCTAGTCTGAATCCGGTCGATCATAATGTTCAATGAACGAACCGTGGTATAGCTCCAGATTGCACTTACCGGCACCGATCTAGTGAATTGAGATTGGTTGCCTTGGTATAGCACATCGTCACTAAAGGTATAGGACGCTAAAAGTGCTCCATCTGTACTAAAACCTAATCCATAACCTGGGAAAAAGGTGGTATAATATTGTCTGGCATATAGACGTACATTATCTTCTGTTGTCCATGCAGTTTCGTCATTTGCCTGCGTAAGCTGAGGTCTGTCTAAGAATTTCTCACAACTGGTGAAAAATAAAGCTGCCGCAACGAATAAACTATATTTAATTTTCATAATAATTTCCTCCTGTAATTATAAACCAATTTGAATACCGACAGAAGCTGATTTGAACGATGGATTTCCTGTACCCGTACGGCCAAGGTTGTAATTACCATTCGTCAATAACATACTGTTACCTGAAATTGCTTCTGGATCAATTGGAAGTCCTCTCAAATTATCGAACGTAAAGAAGTTTTCTAAAGAGACATAGATACGCGCTGTTTTAAAGTTCGCTCTACTTAACAAGGCTCCTGGAAGGGAGTATCCGAAATTGATGTTCTTAATCTTAAAATAAGACATATCCAATAAGTAACGTGTTTGAGGTCTCATCACGTAACCTTCGTTAGCTCCACCTAAATGCCATGCTCTTGGATAGAATGCATCTGTACGATCCTCTCTCCAATAGTCTTCAGCGATTGCTTGTGGCATAGCACCATCTTTAACATGGAAACCAGGAATAGCTAATTGACCAGCACCCCAGATTTCACGTTTTCCAACGCCTTGTAAGAATACCGAAAGATCGAATCCTTTAAAGTCTGCGCCTAATCTGAAACCATAGTCGTAACGAGGAGTTGAGTTACCAATTACCATACGGTCACCTGGATCGCCGAATGTACTGCTTCCTGAGGTGATATATCCATCTCCATTCACATCTACAAATTTTACGTCTCCAGGCATCATTTTCATGACGTTGTTACCATCTTCAAAGAATGTTTGATAAACCGGATTATTACCAGCTAACATATTTGTGGTTTTGGAAACACCTTGGAAAATAATGGCTGTTTGCTCAAAATTGCCATCTGCATCATATACAAAGTCGTCTTTTTGGTAAAGGCGATCTGTTACATAACCCCATACATCACCATATCTACTTCCAGTTACGAATTCCGTTCCAACAGATCTGTTTTCCCAATCTCTATTCCACTGCAATCCTTTATAGGTGGTTGTGATAGCATCCGCGATATTAGCATTAACGGTCAAACGTAATCCATTATCGAAGCTATGGTTGTAATCAATGGCCAATTCCCATCCTTTTGTAGAAAGGTTACCAAAGTTTCCTCTAGCTGGAGTTGTACCAAATGTACCTGGTAATGATTCACCAGGAATAATCATATGATTGGTTTTTCTTTCGTACCATTCAAATACCACCCCTAATTTGTTGAAGAATTTCAAGTCGGCACCCACGTTCAGGTGTTCGATATCCTGCCATCTAATATCATTACGTACCGCACCTGGGGTTGTCATGGAGTAATAATAATTACCCGATCCATCCAACCAGTTGTTTGGTCCGATATCCATGGTAGGCACATATAATGAGTTGGAAACGGATTGGTCACCAATCATACCCCATGAACCACGTAGTTTTGCAAAACTCAACACATTGGAAATTCCCTGCATGAAATTTTCATTGGAAATAATCCATCCTGCTGATACCGAAGGATAATATCTCCAACGCAAGTGAGAAGGGAATTTTGAAGTTCCATCATATCTCAAACTGGTCTCGAAAAGGTATTTCTCTTTGAACGTATAGTTTAAACGTCCGAATACCCCTACTTGGGAATCCCAGTTGGTGTCTCCACCACTTTCCTGTACCCCAGTCGCAAAATCAAACTGTGGATTTTCCTCATTGATCAGATTGGTCCTTCTTGAGAAATGATTTCTCCATTTAAAGGCCACAATGTTTGTTCCCAACATTGCTTTAAAGTCATGGTCTTCTCCGAATTTCTTACCATAGGTAGAGAATGCGTTGAACGTATGTCTTTGGGAGTTGAAGGAACGTTGATAAATATTAGATTGTGCTTTGGTAATGTAGTTTTCGAAAGGGAATTTAAAGGCCATTGTTCCACCGTTGTCGGTTGGAAGACCATTTTCATCCACGTAGATTCTATTACCATTCTCATCATTCCAAGGTTCTACACCATACCAAGTACTTTTACCAGAGAAAGTAGGCATAGATGATCTATTGCCGTTATTTTCTGAACTAAATGTATAGTCTGCTTTCACATCCCAACCTGTCATCAGGTCTACAGTAGTTCCTAAATTCAAGTTGGTATAGCGATCGATTTTATACGCCGTATGTGATTTTGCGGTATCGAAATAAGGGTCACGGATATCTACACCATGTTCCTGCACACCAATAGGGAAAGCTCTCGACCAACGGTAAAGGTATAACCATGGATCCGCCGTAAAGCCGGTTGCAGAGTTGGCATAACGTTTTGTACCATCAGAATACATGGCACCACCTCGTAGGGACAAATAGTCGGTTACTTTGGTGGAAACATTCAACGTTGCATTATATCTCTTGAAATCATCATGCTTAGCCGCTTTCATCATACCATTCTGGTTCAAGTAACCAGCGCTGATATTATAGGTTGTATTTCCAGCCTTTCCATTTAATCCTAGGTTATGTAGGTTGGTTAGGGCATTATCCTTGATCATTACCGCTACTGGGTCGTACATACGAACACCGAACTTCTCGTTGTTCTCCACGTACCAGTCACGGCCATAAACTACAGGATCTGAATTACCGATTACACCGCCGTATTTTTCCTGCCATTCCTTCGCTCTTCGGATACTTTCTTCCGATATGCGCCAGAAACCACCTGCCGAACCTGCAGACTGCATGTTCTTATGGGCATCCAACGTATATTGCAAACCATCGATACTTGCGATATCAATTGGTTTGAATGGTGTTTGAAGGGAAAAGTTATTGGAATAGGTGATATTGTTGGTTTCTGTTTTTGCGCCTTTTTTCGTGGTGATCAAGACCACACCAAATGCTGCTTTTGATCCATAGATGGATGCAGATGCTGCATCTTTAAGCACGGAAATCTCAGCGATATCATTCGGGTTGATCATATTGATACTAGGTATCTCCACGTTGTCAACCAAGATCAACGGGTTGCTGCTACCGGAAATGGAAGCAACCTGACCACGGATTTTCATAATTGGGTCAGAACCTACCTCACCAGAAGGGATCTGTACACTTAAACCTGGAACCGCACCTTGCAATCCACGACCTGCATCAGAAATCGGGCGGGATCCTAAGGTTTTTTCCACGTTTACAGAGGATACTGCACCTGTAAGGTGTTCCTTTTTTTGCGCACCGTATGCTACTACCACTACTTCCTCCAACGCATCGCTGGATTCGGTTAAGGTGATATTGATAGTGCTTCCTGTTACAGTTACGGTCTTGGTCTCTAAACCTACAAAGGAAACGCGCAATGTAGCTCCAACAGCTGCATTGATCGTGAATTTACCGTTTGCATCGGTTACCGTTGTTGCTGTTGAACCTACTACGGTAACCGTAGCCCCAGCAATCACACCGTCAGGTCCTGATACCGTACCTGAAACCGTATTTTGCAATACCGATGTGGCCTTAGTCCAGCCAGCATTTTTTCCTAGAGATTCTTTGCCCTTTGCTTCAGCAAATGAAGCATAAGTTGGCATCGTCAATCCAAGAGCGAGAGAAAAGAGTAGAAGTCTTCGCATTGCTAAATGATTAATAATTTATAATTTGTTTTTTATCTTATTTAGGTCCAACCCTGATATTTGTTTCAGGATTAGATCAGTTATTATTCATAATAGGTATTACTCCATATCCCCTAAGGAGGACAATTTCACCAGATTGGATTAACGTGAATAGGCCCAAATTAATTGAGCCTTCCACTTGTTTTTCATTCGAAATCTGGGTAGAGTAGATATTTTTTACGCATCTGTTTGTATGCCGCTAATTCAGGCTGCCAACTTTCGCGTATTTCTTTTTCGGTTTTACCGGCTAAAATCTGCTTCCGCAATTCATCTGTTCCTGCCAACTTATCGAAGAACTCTGGTCTGGCAAAGAATTTCGACTTGTCCGGCATTTTATCATAGAAGTACAGTACGTATTTTAGGGTGAATTTAAATTCATCCGGATTGATATTCCTAAGGTCCAATCCGTAATTTACTGCTCCCTTACCTTCCACATGTTTTACCATCCCTGCTTTTTCGCCTGGGGTGAAGGTAAAATCACCATAAACTGGGTTGGTATATCCCACCACTTGGAAAGGCCAATCTGTTCCACGACCCACCGAAATATCGGTTCCTTCAAAAAGACATAAGGCAGCATATAAACGAACAGAAAGGTGGTTCGGTAAGCTTGGAGAAGGGATTACCGGTAATTTGTAGATAGAACTATGGGTATAATTCTGTACGGGTACTACCGTTAATTTACATTCCTTTCCATTTTCCAACCATTTCTCGCCATTGATCATTTTTGCCAACTCGCCAACGGTTAGACCATGTACCATAGCAATCTTATGGAAGGAGACATTGGATTTGAACTTATCATCTTTACGTACTGGGCCATCCACTTGGTCTCCACATGGATTTGGGCGGTCCAATACGATCAATTCCTTATTATGTTTTGCACACAGCTCCATTACACGGTGCAAAGATGTGATGTAGGTATAGAAACGTGCGCCTACATCCTGAAGATCGAAGATCATCACATCGATGGATTTCACAATCGAATCCTGTTTCGCATTTCCACCATATAAAGTGAACAATGGCAGGCCTGTTTTGGCATCCACATCATTCGAAACCTTCTCTCCTCTTTCGATATCTCCACGGAAACCATGTTCAGGAGCAAATCCAAATTTCAGATCCACCTTTTCGCGCAGCAACACATCCACCAAATGCTCATTATTCGGCCCTACAACAGAAGTCTGATTTCCCATCAATCCTACTTTTTTTCCTTTCAATAAGGGCAGATAAGCTTTAAGCTGATCGGCAGCAGGGACAATGGCTTGGTTAGAGACATTCTCCTGAACGGCGGGCACAGCAGGATTGGAAGTCTTGTTGATTTTCGACGAACCGCAGCTATTGGTCAATAGAACTGCTAAAAGTAGACTATGAACTAAAAAATTTTTCATTAATAGATTTCGTTTCTTTGCGGATTCTACCACATTTATGGGATAAAAATAATAGAAATAACGCACAATAAAGCAAGTTGATGCATGATTTACGTCACTTTCAGCAAAACAATTTGCTAAAAACGCATAAAGCAGAATATTGATATTTTATTTCTTGGGGGAAGAAAATCCGTAAAATCCCGTAATTCAGCGTTTAAAGCTGATTTTGAGTGCAATCGGTTGCACGACTTAGTGTAAAATAAACACTTTTAAGTAACATTGGTGTTACGGAACTAGGTTTATAACAAAAAAAGGGTTGCCCTAAGGCAACCCAACAACAAACTAATATATCACCATTACTTTAGTACAAAGCCAATACCATTGGTTGTTCCGGCAGGAGTGGTTGTAAAATTTTTATTGATCCAAGATTGTTCTGGATTCAGGATATCAAGAACGGTCATGGCTGTCAAATTTCCACTAGTGGGTTGCATCGCTGTATAGCAGCCTATTGCACGCATCATGTCCCTTAGATCATTAAGCGCAACGCCTGCTGAAAAATTAGCAATGACTCCATCAGCGGCCATTAAGTAAAGCTTGGTTGATGCCTCGTTGATTCCAACCGCAATACGCGCAGCTCCACTTGAACTTGTGGAAACATCTTCACCCTTATATAAAAGGAAGTAACTACCTCCGACCAGATGTTTGATTTCCGCTAAATTTATGGCATCCGTAGGGTATTTAGTAGCATCAGGACTATTGAAAAATTGTATCGCATCGGATCCTTTTTTTACACCAATATAGGGTCTTGTTTTAGAGGTACTTGTTTTGAGGACTTTCCCAAATTTCACAAAAGATCCAGTCGGTTCGCCCGAAGTGACCGCATCCCCATTTATGGCCGCCAATAGCTTCCCTTCAGCCGTTTTTTGGTTGAATTTCACCATTTCAGGCAGGTTCTGAACCGCAAACATGTTTTCATTATAAGGAGTCAATGCCTGCATGGTCAATTTTGGATTGGAAATATCCAATTCCATAATATGTATACTGATAGGTACATCCTCTCTATTGATAAATCTGGCATGCAAGTATTCAACCCCTGGTGAAATAGTCTGCGTCGTATCCATTTGAAATACTTTCAAATAAGATGTCTTATCCTTAATGAGTTGGACAATTGGTGTGATCTGATTATCAGGAGGAATTATATCTTCTTCCGGCTCTTCTTCTACAGGTTCGCCAAATTCTGGAAAGTCATCCCTTACTTTACAAGAATCCAAAGAACCCATTGTAAATAGAGCGATAGATAAACCTATAATTATTTTTATATATCTTCTTTTCATAATTATCGAACTAACATAAATGAAATATATGGTTTCATAATGGCATCGGTCTTTCCTGCCCAACCCATAGCATAAGCTGTATATTGCCTTTGGTTTAAGGTGGATCCGGCATTCGCATAAAACGCTAGAACCGTAGCATTGGTTACCGCAGCTCCTGCTGGCCTAACTTTCCAAGTTCTGGTTATCGCGCGATTCAATACAAAGGTTGGAGAGATTTCCCCATATTTAATATTACTTAACACCAAAGAATCTTGATCGGGTTTTTGCGCGGTAGCTGAAGTCGAATAAAATCCATAATATAGATCTACTGCTGGAACATTCGGAATCAAGTTCACGAACCGATAGGATGCATAGGATGAATCCGGAAGGGCAAATGTTTCTTCTGTTGGAATCACCTTCGTATTGGCTCCTGTATCCGTTACATGGAAAGTATAACGACTATTAGCCTTTATATTCAGCGTTGTTTTATAAAGCAAAACCGAATCTGTTCCGTCATCCTTGGTTTTCGGCAACACCACTTTAACCTCTACATCTCCGCCCTTAACCATTAAGAATTCAGAACTTGAAGGTCCCCTGGTATTATAACCGCCACCAGGATAAGGTTCCCGACCTCGGATTTTTGGAGTTACCCGCACATCGTTAAATTTAACGATCATGTATCTATCGTCTGGATAAGCCGAAGCCATATTGATCTTAACAATGGAATTCGATTCATCCATGAATTCTACAGCTCCGAAATCCTGGATTTTATCTTTATTACAACCCCCAATGGTAGTGAGTGTAACCAAACCCAATAATAAAATGAATAAACTATATCTTTTCATAATAATTTCTCTCCTTTTAATAGTTATCTAATACAAACCAAGTTGGGGTGATCACATAATTGGCTTCCAATCCGCCCCATTTCTCTAACTCCTCTGCATTCCACATGTATTCCGAATTGAAACGTGGCCGCACGCGATAACAGTAACTTCCCTGTGCTAATTCCGCACCTGACCTTGTTACAAATTGCCTGAAAATAGCAGGATCATATCTATATTTCCGAAGATCAGACCAGATATCGTATCCCCCCCATCCCCATAGGGCAATATATTTTTGGCCCATAATATCAGCCAATGTCAACTCAGCAGCAGTTTGAGCAACTTCCGTAGAATCCATGTACGAATTTATTTCCGCTGCCGTAATCTCTAATGGATTGAAAATGGTTCCCTGGTTTTCATCTTTGACCGCCGTATATTTATTGACAAAGGTCATATGTCCACGGATACCGTTTAAATAAGCTTCATGCGCAACGGGAAGATCGCCTTTTTTTAAGGCCACCTCCGCACGGATAAATTGCAATTGCGAATACGTCATGATTGGAAAATCCGTTGTGTTTTTGAACATATAGAAATTTCCCACTGCAGGCACAGTCGAGTTTGCCGATCTTCCATCCGGTAAAGCTGCCCGGTATATACTATCTGTAGAAGCTGTTGCTGAAGTACCAAATTTGAGCATCCGGGATAATCTTGGATCGCTTGAGGTCTTTGCCTCTTCCTCATATTCGCCACGCACTCCGCCAGTTAAATAACGCAATATCGGTGCTCCTGCCCTATTATAATAGGTGCTGTTCAATAAAGCTTGATCTTGACCATATACATTGGAGTTTTCTGAACTTGACCCTGTGAACTTTACTGTTGCGTTATCTGCTTCAGATGCAAATGACAAGCTGGTATATTTCATTACAGAATCCGCATAATTGGTCAAAAAATCAGGTTTATTGATATATCTCGCATAGTTCAGGGCTTTTATTCCGTAGATGAATTTTCTCCATCGCTCCATATTACCACCATACATAAAATCATATTTGGATAATATACCCGTATTATCGGCCATACTTTTCTGCCCTAAGAAATACAAAGCCGAATCACACCAAACCTGCACTCGTTTATAAACATCCGGCTGATCTTTATATTCAAACTGTAACCGATCTTCATAAGCACCATCCAATACGATTGGCCCGTGATAATCTGTTAATAGCTGATAATCAAAAGCTTTAATGGCATAACCAATTGCCGTAAATTCATATTTTTTACTAACCTTAGAATCGGCAAGCAGATTTTCCAAGTTCTTCCCATGGTTAAAATATACCATTCTCCACATCACACCTCCGACATCACTTACCCCACCAGGGTAACTGTGCTGTTCCCAAATATAGGATGCACGATCTGTTGAAGTTCCCAGCATCGCTTGGGTAAATTTGTTAATGATCCGTTGATCCTGCCCATATCCGTTAGCGATCTGGTATTGAATGGGTGATAAATACAATTCCGCCGAAACTTCTTGTGGAAAAGAAGGACTGAAATTGATATCCAATATTTTTTTACATCCTACGGTTAATAAAGAAACAGCCGCTATGACATAGGTGATTATATTATTCTTTTTCATAATGTTCCGATTAAAGTTTCAATCTAAATCCAAAGTTAAATCCAATTGGCCTAGTCATGTTTCCATAATCAATACCATATCCGCCAATACCACCAATACCCGGTGTATTAGAGTTTGATTCTGGATCTAAGCCGGAATAATTAGTTAACAAAACCACATCTGTCAATGTACAGAATAGGGAAAGGTCAGATTTAGGCCCAATTCTTCTTACTAGATTTTTTGGCATTAAATAACTTAATGTGATATCACGAAGCCTTACCGTCCAAATATTCTTTTCAACAAATTTCTCACCGGTTACTGAACTATAGTAATAGCCAGAAGTATAATAAGGAGTTACTGCGATGTTATTTGGTGTCGGATTATCGGTGTTTTCTAGTCCGTCTTCTAATACACCCTGAACTACACGAGGTTCTTCCCGGTTTAAGGTTTGACTACTTAATCCAAGGGTGTATAATCTATAGTCCAAAAGGTTATAGACGTCTCCACCCACTCTAGAATCCCAAAGGAAATTCAAGGTAAAGTCTTTATACCTGAACTTATTGACGATACCTAGGGTAAATCTTGGAATACGATCACCGACATAGCCAAAAGTAGATTCACTTGGCAATAATGGCAATCCATTTTGAGGATTGATCAAGATGTCTCCACGATCATTACGCTTAAATTTAGTAGCTGATAAAGAACCAATACTCTCTCCGATGAAAACTGCCGAACGAACCCCGCCTGTTAACCAGGTGTCGGAATCGTAGGACTCTGGAATATCTTTCGCCAATGATTTAACAATACTACGTTGCTTGGTGTAGTTAAAAGTGATATCCCAATTAAAGTTTGGTTTACGAATTGGTGCTACATTACTTTGGATCTCAATACCATTAGCTTCAATAGTACCACCATTGATCAGTTTCAGAATAAAACCAGTGGCATAACTTAAGCGAGGATTGAAAATCTGGTCAATACTGCGACGACGGTAATACGTGAAATCCATGGTAAACCTCCTTTTGAAAAAGCTAAGGTCCAATCCACCCTCCATATCTTCGGTTGTCTCCACAAATAAATTCGGATTACCACCATTCACTCCATAAGCAAAACCACCGCCTGAAGTCATTTGAGTTTCTAGGTTAGAACGTGTAGCAAATGATCTAAATGGTCCCTTACCTGTTCTGGAAATGGAAAAACGCAATTTTCCTTCATCCAACCAATTATAATTCTCCTTAACTGCATCAAATTCTGAAAAATTGAAGGCTAAAGATGCTGATGGATAAGCAAAGACAGGATTATTTGGCATCAATCTAGAAGACGCATCGACCCTTCCGGTAAGCGTCAGTGACAACAGGGATTTATAACTTAATACCGATTGAAGAGATGCTCCCATGATCCGGTATCGATCGATATAATTTTTTGCCCTACGTTCATCTGGATCGGAATTATTGATGTTATAAAAATTAGGATCATACATTTTGCGACCATACTGCGAATCGGTATTATAATGATAGTCGTAAATATTCGCAGCAAGGTTATTTTGCATGGTAAACTTTTTATCAAAAAAAGAGTTTCTGGTCGTCACGCGGTATCCACCAGTAAATATTCTTGCACCTCTCGTATAGATGTACATTTCTCCTAAATCCGGATCGCTAGAGTTTCCTGACCCATTATAGGATTGACCATGATAAATCTTGAATCCGTTGGTAACGGAATATTCCATCCCCAAAGTTGCCTGCATACTGATCCAAGAATTCGGTTTATAGTTGAACTGGGAGTTGGCAATCATCCTGTTCACATCATCGTATGCGGTATTTTTATAGGCATCCCAAAATGGGTTATCAATTTCATTGTAAATATCTGAAGCATGCAGCACCCTATTTCCCCCTTCATCGATCCAATCACGCACGTCCCATCTTGGGTTAAACCTCAAAAGCGCCATCAAATAGCCCACATCACCCTTATTAGCCTTATCGTTATGAGAATTCATATAGCTAAACGTGGTGTTCATATCCATTTTGGAGTTAATTTTTGAAGTACCCGTTAATCTGGAAGTAAACCTTCTGAGACTCGTATTAGGCACTACCCCTTTATTGTCAAAATATTCATTGGACCAACGATAAGTAATCGCATCAGAACCACCTTCTATGGTAAGGTTGTGTTTATGGTTAAAACCTGTACGAAAGAAGTTTTTGGTATTATCAGTATGCAACACCTCATTTTCATTATATTTTGGACCTAATGCATAGGCAGAAGTTGCGGTGTAAACACCATTGGTTCCTTGCGCATAGATATATTGGCGTTCCGGATAGCGATACGGTTTCTCAAAACGACCAGAATAGGAATAATTTACGGAAGCCCTACCAGCTTTACCTTTCTTAGTCGTAATCAAAATTGCACCCCCGGCACCCATACTACCATACATCGCGGTAGCTTCGGCACCTTTCATGATCACATAACTTTCAATATCTTCAGGGTTGATATCAATACCACGGTTGGAATAATCGTTTTCCCTATTGGTTCCTACATGCACCATATCTGCCTCATTGACAACCGAGTTATCGATTGGAACCCCATCGACGATAATTAATGCATTGTTATCGCCGGAGATAGAAATGAATCCCCGTAATACAATCTGCGCAGAAGCACCTGGCAATCCACTTGACGAATTCACCGTCAGCCCGGGTACACGACCTTGAAGACCATTGAAAAAAGCCTCGCGTTGTGTTTCCGCAACCTCATCCCCGGATACCTTTGGCGTAGAATAACCTAAGGTTTTCCGATCACGCTCAATACCAAAGGCCGTAACAACCACCTCATCAATATTGGATTGATCTTCCGTTAAGGATACGTTTTGGATGTTCCCTGAGGGCTTTCTCTCTGCGGTTGTATAACCGATAAAGCGAAACACCAAGGTTGCATCTTCTGAAATACTAATGGAATAATTTCCGGAGCTATTGGTCAGTGTCTGGTTCCCCTTTCCTTTCTCCTGCACCGTTACACCTCCTAGTGGGTCACCCTTTGAATCCGTAACCTTTCCTGAAATGCTGCGCTGCGCATAGAGATTGGAACTAATAAAGACTAGCCCAATAACGAATAGAAGTAGCCTTCCTTTCATAATTTAAGATTTAGATGTATAATTTAAGTTCTGTTAGTTTTTGTATTACCAAGGCAGATGTCAAAGTAATACATGGTTCGTTTTTCTTATAACAAGTATAAAAATAAAAGGTTGATATTTTGCATTGTTTTTTATTTTATTTTATGAAATACGCATAAATACGCACTGCAACAAGAATTAATTTCAAGGAATTGTCACAAAAAACGAATATAAATCAATAGAATCTACTCTTATGATTCGAATCTTTGCAACTTTCAAAACAAAATAATGGATTATGCGGTTTTGCAAAGGATTGTCTACATCGCAATTTCTTTGGTGATGGAAAAGGTTATTAAATGAAATAAAAGCAGTACCATAATACAATAGTGTTTATCAGGGATAGACTTGGCACAAGAGAGGTCCTTTATTTCGGCGCGTTGGAAGCATCCTTTAAGTAATATGTAAGTAAGTGAAGGCACTTACACCTCACTTGCAACTCACTTACACCTCACTTGGACCAAGAGCCCAAACACCTTACATATTCAACAAAAAGAGGCTGTACCTAAAATAGATACAGCCTCTTTTTTTATCTTTACTAAAGTTAAATTAACTCTATATACTTAAATTATTGCAAATTTATTCGGTAATCTCCTCTGCCATATAATCCCCTTCATTTCCTAAACGATCAATACCTTTAATAGCTACCGCATTCAATTTTTGACCGTTTTTGGTTTTCGGGAAACTATACTCTGTCTGCGGCGCATCCAAAATTTCCATCTCCCAAGTATTTCCATACCTTGCATAAGCTACCCATTTGAACACCTGCTCAGGCTGTTTGTGCAACCATTTAGCAAATACACTGCTGGTCTGTTTGGTCAACATCAAGGTAGGTTTCAAGATCGGGTTGGCTGAAAGCCAAGGAGAGGCCGGCACTAAGGCAGGAGCACGATAAGGTCCTTCATAAAGCGCTTTCAACATCAATGGATTTTTTGTCAATCCGGCAATGCTCCAGTGCACCGCACCGGTACTGTTCGGCGTAACATCCCTGGTCACTTCGATCTGACGCTTGATCTCCTCGATTTTGTTGGAAGAACGAACTTCCACCGTATTCAATCCCGGCCATAAATGGCGATTATGCTTGTTTTCCGACTCCCACCATTTCAACAAAGAAGTAAAACTCTGTTTTGGCGGGTCGATTGGCCAATACAATTGAGGTGTAAAATAATCGATCCAACCTTCGTTCAACCATAATTTCGCATCTGCATACAACTCATCATACTGTGAGGATCCCGTAACACCAGCCGGGTAACCTGGTTTCCAGATTCCAAAAGGGCTCAATCCAAACTTAACAAATGGTTTTTCTGCTTTGATCTGGGTATAGATTCTTTTGATGAATTTATTGACATTATCACGTCTCCAATCGCCACGGCTCAAATTACCACCTGATTTTCTGTACGCATTCCAAGAGGCATCATCCGGAAAATCAGCTCCTCCATTATAGGAAGCATATGGGTAGAAATAATCATCAAAATGAACCCCATCGATATCATAACGTTTTACGATATCCATTACCACCTCCGAAGAGTGATCCTGGGTTTTTTGATTTGCCGGATCGAACCAGTACATGCCATTTCGCAATCTTACAACGTGATCAGCTGCCTTACGAACCATGGATTCGCTGGTTACTTGACCACCATTCGAATGATGCGCACGGTAAGGATTCAACCAAACATGCAGTTCCAATCCACGCTTATGCGCTTCATCCACCCAAAATTCCAAAGGATCGTAATAAGGCGAAGGTGCCTTTCCAGTGGTACCGGTCAAGAAATAAGACCATGGTTCGAATTTAGAATGGTATAAGGCATCTGCAGATGGGCGCACCTGAAAGATCACCGCATTAAAATTATTCTTCTTCAACAAATCCAATAAGGCAATTGCCTCCTGTTTTTGCTGTGCTGTAGAAAGGTTGTTTTTACTTGGCCAGTTGATATTGGCTACGGTTGCTACCCAAGCAGCACGAAACTCGCGTGGTGCCTTTGGCAGATCGGTACGGAATTCTTTAAAAGGTTCCTCTTTCTTAACCACTTTAGCTGGCTTTTCAACAACAGCTCCCTTCTTCACTTCCTTTACTTCTTCCGCCTTTTTAGGTTGGTTTTCAACCTGGGTACCCTGCGCTACCTCCGCTTTTGGCTGCTCATTAGCCTTTGCCTGCCTGTTTTTAGATCCACAGGAAACTACTAGCATCAAGGCAACAGCAAACACGCATAATTGCAAAAATCTCATCTTCATAAACATATCTTAACACGCAAAACTACGGTTTTTATTACCTTGGAATCAAATTGTAACTTATTCGTTATAGATTAAAGAAACGTTTCACCTTCAAAAATGACCTGTTGAACCTGAAAATCAGCATCAAAAACCAGTACATTCGCCATTGATCCTTCTTCCAGATTTCCGATATCCGATCTTTCGATCAAACGGGCGGGGTACAACGTTGCCATTCGGATACTTTCATCCAACGGAATTCCTACATTTTGCACACAGTTCTGTACAGATTGCAATTGAGTCAATGCCGATCCAGACAATGTTCCATCCGGCAGCACGAAATGATCCCCATTCAGTACATGCTGATATATCCCTTTATGACAAGTGGCCACAGCATCCGTGATCAGAAACAATCGCTCACCCATTGCCTGTTTACTAATTTTCACGGCTTCATAATTCACATGTATACCATCTACAATGATAGAGGAATAGGCTTTTGGATGATTAAAAACAGCGCCTGGCAGTCCAACTTCCCGGTGCTGCAGCGGCGACATCGCATTCCAAAGGTGGGTAGCTGTTTTCACCCCATGATCAAAGGCTTGCGTAGCCTCTTCAAAAGTGGCTGTACTATGACCTGCCGACAGCAATAAGCCTTTCTTATTTAGGTAATCCACACATTCCTGTTTGATTTTCTCTGGCGCAATGGTCATCATTTTAACCACATCGTCGTTGCCTTCCAGAAGGTCTTCCAAAATAGGCAAGGTCGCTTCCATGATCAGTTCGGCAGGATGAGCCCCCCTTTTTGCTTCATTTAGAAACGGTCCTTCCAAATGCAAGCCAAGGGCTGCGGAAGGTTTTGTTTGCCGAAAAACGGCTATAGCCTCTTTAAACACCTCCAAGGTATTGGTGGCCAGGGTCATCATGTAAGCAGTACAACCCTGTTTAAGCAGGTTGAGGTTAATTTTTTCCAAAGATTCGGCAGTCAGTTCAGCGGAGAAAAGATCCTCTCCAGTTCCATACAATTGCAGGTCGATCAATCCCGGGCAGATATTCGCGCCTTGCACATCCACCACCTGATATCCTTCAGGAACAGCCTCTTTACCAACAATCCCTGTAATCCTATCTTGATTGATCAGTAAAACTGCATCCTCACGGATTTCATATCCATTATAGATGGTCCCATTGACCAAAGCTAATTTCTGTTTCATCCTGCAAGTTAGTTAATGTATGCAAATGTTGAAAATCCAATGGGCTAATCGTATATTAGTCGGTATTAAAGAAACAATAACATAAATTCAACTACGATAATACTGCCTATCATGTCTAAAAAAGAGATATTAAATACAGAGAAAGCACCCGCAGCCATTGGACCATATAACCAAGCGATCAAAGCGGATAATACTTTATATGTTTCCGGACAGATTCCATTGATTCCAGAAAGCATGGAACTGATCACGACAGGTGTAGAAGATGAAGCACACCAGGTATTGAAAAATGTTGGTGCCATCCTGAAAAATGCAGGTTATGATTTTGAAGATGTCGTAAAAACATCCATTTTCTTAAGTTCTATGGATTACTTTGCAACGGTAAACGAAGTGTATGCGCAATATTTCAAGGACAACCAACCGGCCAGGGAATGCGTAGCGGTAAAAACACTTCCCAAAGAAGTGAATGTAGAAATCTCCGTCATTGCATGGAAAGCACGGGATTAATCCCATGGCTGAACTATCGTTAATAACTCCTATTGAATACCTGAAAGGTGTAGGCCCTCAAAAGGCCGACCTTCTCAAAAAGGAGTTGATGGTCTTCAGTATTGGCGATCTCCTGCAATGTTACCCCTTCCGATACATCGACCGGACAAAATTCCATAAGGTTCGGGAGCTCCATGCCGATATGATCGGCGCGCAGGTGCTTGGCCGTTTGATTAGCCTGCAGGAAGTAGGCGAAAAAAGAGGACGCCGATTGGTGGGCCAATTCCGGGATGAAACTGGTATGATGGAACTGGTTTGGTTCCAAAGCCTTACCTGGCTAAAAAAAACGTTGCAGGTGGGGTCCGCTTATATTATCTACGGAAAACCGAGCGAATTCAATGGAAATATCTCCATGACCCACCCCGAAATGGAGCTCTATCAACAGCAGGCGAAAAAGATCGGTAACCAGACGATGCAACCCGTTTACTCCTCCACGGAAAAGCTGAAAAAGGCCAACCTGGATAGCCGTGGAATTCAGAAACTCCAGGAAACGGCTTTGATGACGGTTTTAAAAGGTGTGGCTGAAACCCTTCCCGCTTACCTGATGGAAAAACACCAGTTGATTTCTTTTCAACAGGCTTTATTGGGCATCCATTTTCCGCAGAACGAGCAGATCCTGAAACTAGCTATCCGTAGGTTGAAGTTTGAGGAACTGTTCTTCATTCAGTTAAAACTATTAAGGAACAAACAGTTAAACACCCAGAAATATAAAGGCCATCGGTTCGATCAGGTTGGGGAAAAATTCAATAGATTCTTCACCGAAAGACTGCCTTTCCCATTGACCAACGCGCAGAAAAGGGTTGTTAAGGAAATCAGGTTGGATTGTAATACCGGCGCGCAGATGAACCGATTGGTTCAGGGGGATGTGGGTTCAGGAAAAACCGTTGTGGCCTTGATGAGCATGCTATTGGCTATAGACAATGGTTTCCAGGCCTGTATGATGGCTCCTACCGAAATCCTGGCTACTCAACATTACCATGGAATAACCTCCCTATTGGGCGAAGACATCTGTAAGGTTCGACTATTGACCGGATCTACCCCAACAAAAGCCCGAAGGATCATCCACCAGGAATTGGAAGATGGCACCTTGGATATCCTGATCGGTACCCATGCCCTGATTGAGGATAAGGTGAAGTTCAAGAACATTGGATTTGTGGTGATCGATGAGCAACACCGCTTCGGCGTAGAACAACGGGCCAAATTATGGCGTAAGAATATCATTCCGCCCCATATGCTGGTCATGACCGCCACTCCGATTCCTCGTACATTGGCTATGACCATGTATGGCGACTTGGATATTTCCATTATCGATGAATTGCCGGCAGGAAGAAAACCTATCAAAACCGTACATTTCTTTGAGAACCAACGGCTGAGGGTGTTTGGATTTATGCGGGAAGAGATTGCTAAAGGAAGGCAGGTATATATTGTTTATCCCTTGATCAAGGAAAGTGAAAAATTAGACCTTTTATACCTGGAAGCAGGATTGGAGGGTCTGATGCGGGAATTTCCGCTTCCGGATTACCGCATCAGCATCGTCCATGGCAAGATGCCCGTGAAGGACAAGGACTTTGAAATGCAACGCTTTATTAAAGGCGAAACCCAGATCATGGTGGCCACCACGGTGATTGAGGTAGGGGTCAATGTGCCCAATGCTTCCGTGATGGTGATTGAGAATTCGGAACGATTCGGGCTCTCCCAACTTCACCAGTTACGAGGCCGGGTTGGCCGTGGCGCGGAGCAATCGTTCTGTATCCTCATGTCGGGCGACAAATTGAGCAAGGAAGGTCGGACCCGCCTAGAGACGATGGTGCGGACCAATGACGGTTTTGAGATCGCGGAGGTTGACCTGCAATTGCGGGGACCTGGAGATATCTCCGGAACACAGCAGTCCGGTGTGCTGGACATGAAAATTGCAGATCTGGCAAAGGATCAGGCTATCCTGACGGAAGCTCGGCAATCCGTCATCCAGCTGTTCCAGGAGGATCCTGAATTGGGGGCACCGGAAAACCGCTTATTGCTGAATTATATCCAAAAAGGGCAGCCAAGTATTTCTTGGGACAAAATCTCCTAAAAACTTTACCTTTGTAAACTTGTTCCTTATAAAAAAACTAAATGGCAAGAACGAAAATATATGAAACGGCCCATAAGCCGGAAACTGCGGTATTGGTCAGTGTGATCACGCCGGATGTTTCCGACGAAACGGCAAAAGAATACCTCGAAGAACTAGAATTTTTGGTGAGCACCGCTGGTGGAATCACCAAAGGGATCTTCACCCAGAAATTGGCCTATCCAGACCGTGCTACTTTTGTAGGTAGTGGTAAATTGGATGAGATCAAGGAATATATCAAAGCGGAAGAGATCGACATGGTCGTATTCGACGATGAGCTTTCCCCTTCGCAATTGAGAAACATCGAAAAATATTTTGAGATCAAAGTATTGGACCGCTCCAACCTGATCCTGGATATCTTCGCCAAACATGCACAAACTGCACAGGCAAAGACCCAGGTGGAACTGGCGCAATTGCAATACCTATTACCTCGCTTGACCCGAATGTGGACCCACTTGGAGCGTCAGCGTGGTGGTATTGGTATGCGTGGTCCGGGTGAATCCCAGATCGAGAGTGATAGACGGATGATCTTGAACAAAATCTCTTTGTTGAAGGATCGTTTGAAGCAGATCGATAGACAGAATGAGACCCAACGGAAGAACCGTGGAGAAATGATCCGGGTGGCATTGGTTGGATATACCAACGTAGGTAAATCTACCATCATGAACATGATTTCCAAATCGGAAGTATTGATCGAGAATAAGCTTTTTGCAACCTTGGATACCACGGTGCGTAAAGTCGTGATCGACAATCTACCTTTCTTATTATCTGATACGGTAGGATTTATCCGTAAACTTCCTCACCATTTGGTGGAGTGTTTCAAATCTACCTTGGATGAGGTTCGTGAAGCCGATGTATTGATCCACGTGGTGGATATTTCCCATCCCTATTTTGAGGATCAACTTATTGCGGTAAACGAGACATTGAAGGATATAGGTGCTGTAGATAAGCCGATCATTACGGTTTTCAATAAGATCGATGCCTATAAACCAGCGATCGAAACGGATGAGGATGGTGAAGAAATCAAGATCACGTTGGATGATTTCCGGAATTCTTGGATGGCAAAAAATGCGGATCCGGCTATTTTTATTTCGGCTACCGATAAGATCAATGTGGAAGAATTGAAGGATAAGCTTTATGAGGTGATCGTGAAAATGCATAATGCTCGATATCCTTATAATAACTTGCTTTATTAAATTTGATGTTAATCTACTTTATTAATTTGCCTTATTTAAAATGCAAAACAAAGAAGTAAAATATTTGGATTGGGGGCTACAGGATTATCAGGCAGCTTGGGATAAACAAGAAGCGATATTTGCTGAAACCCTCGCCATAAAACATAATAATAGGGTCAATAATACCAACGATCCTACGCCTAATTTTTTGGTTTTTACTGAACATCCACATGTGTATACCTTGGGTAAAAGTGGGCATGAGGAGTACCTTCTTTTGGATGAGGCTGGATTGAAGGAGAAAAACGCTACTTTCTATAAAATTAACAGAGGTGGTGATATTACCTATCATGGTCCTGGGCAGATTGTGGGTTATCCGATCTTGGATCTGGATAATTTCTTTACGGATATACATTTGTATTTAAGGACCTTGGAGGAGGCGATCATTCTTACTTTGGCGGATTATGGTATTGCGGCTGGTCGATATCCGGGGTATACCGGTGTTTGGCTGGATGCGGATAATGAAAAGGCGCGTAAGATCTGTGCGATGGGTGTTCGGGCATCACGTTGGGTAACCATGCATGGTTTTGCTTTTAATGTGAATGCTGATCTGGAATATTTTGGAAATATCATTCCTTGCGGAATCGATGATAAGGATGTAACTTCTATGGAAAGGGAGTTGGGGCGGAAATTGGATATGGAAGAGGTGAAAGGGAAGTTAAGGAAGCATATCGCGGAATTGTTTCAGATGGAGATTGTTTAGAGGAAGGATTATTTAGGCAGCCCTGAAAATAAAAAGGCCATCAGAAATATTATCTGATGGCCTTTTTTCAATTTCAACTTTGAGGTTGTTTAATATGGTAAATAACCAGCTTTCAAATCAACAACTTTGTGCGTTACTTCTGTTTCCACGTTCAATGGCGTTGTTCCGTTGATTGCATAGGTATAAACTGAACCCTTGAATTCTTTGGTAGAACTAGGATTGTAGGTAGCAACAATGATATATTTGAATTGACCAGCAGGGCTGTAATCAAAATTCCATGCAGTAATATCTCCTGTTCCGTCATTTGGCAGGGTCAATACTTCTTGAACATCAAATCCACTATTAGAAAACCTGTACAATTTACGACCGCTTGCAAAATACCAGAAACCTGCTCCATTTCTATAACGTATACCTATTTGGTTCATCATTTCCGGCATTTTCTTCCTAGCAACAACGATATGTTTATTTGGCAAATATCCATTTACAGATGATTGACTAAAATCAAACCGGTGAAGCGCAACGTCATCGCCATTTTTAGTTAAAACAAAGCTGTTTACCCAGGTAATATAATCTTCGACTCCACCTAATACTTCATGACCTTTAAAATCTTCCTGAATCAAATGATCTAATGTTGTTTGATAGGTGTTTTCTGCAGCTCCATATTTACTTGCGAATACTCTTAATTTTTCATTCCTATAATCATAACCTACTAAAAACAGTCCTTTGAAAGTTCCTTCATTCACGTAATAATCCCCTTTTCCAAAATCATAATTTAAAGGATCATTATATACATCGGTACTCACAACACCATTAGCGATAGCTCTAATCTTTTTTCCAATACTAGTAGTACCTTGATTTTGATTTATTTTAACTCGGCTAGGTTGGAAACCACCCGCAACGGGATCAAAAATCATAGATGTTTGACGATTGAAAAGTAGGATTGGCAAATTGGTTCTGCTACCTGCTCTTATTATCGGATTCTCTCCTTCTTCAGTTGCAACAGTAATCGTCGTAAATTGACCATTTGACGCTGAAGTTGCATAATGGTAGAGTTCGACACTTAAAGGGTTTTTCCCAAAAGTATATTCTCCATAATTGTTATCGTGGTAAAATTTACTTGTCCGCTCATTTCCCTTTAAAAATAAGTGCGCATTTCTATTTTCATCTTCTGCCAGTAGATAATAACCTCGAGTTATACTTGCCGCTAAATTTATAACAAAATGATAGTTGTTTTTTGTATTCGTGGATTTATCGAAAACATAAAAGTTTGAACGAAGAACTCCAGGATTAACCCCTTGTGTATTAAAAACAAGGTTTTTTTCATGACTTACTGTATCTCCATTTATTACCCAAGCAAATGTGTAATCATTGTCATCTGATTACATTGAGCTATAGAGTGTGGGCTTAATCTCCAACGTTTCTCCCATAGATAATGAAAATGTGGTTGAAGCTAATGGACGACCCGTAGCAATTGTTACCGAATCGATTTTATTCAAATCCTGGTAATCATAGTTTCCTAAATCTTTACTACATCCTGTAAATAATGCAATGGACAGGAAGATATATAAAATATTATTAAAAGTATTTTTCATAATAATAAGGTTTTAAGGAATTAAGATTCTAGGTTTAGTTCTACCATCCACCTGATGTTGGCCGATTATGCCGGAAACTAATACCGGATAGATTCTGTATTGAGCTATAGCAAGGAGGCCGATATCGATATCCTTAAAGCCAACCTGAACGGAAAGAAGATTGCCGCCAATCCGATTGGAACTGATTTGAAGGCAGGTTCAGACGTGTTTGTCATTTCCCATCCAAGAGATTATTTCTACTATTATACCTCTGGTAGAGTTGCCTGCATGACGGAAAGCAATGCCGGTATCATGAGCAGAAAAATGGAGACCACGGCAGATTATGCTGCTGGGTCAAGCGGTGGGCCAATTTTCGACAATAAAGGAAATATTGCCGGAATTGTCTCCCTAACCCGATCATTTTATTACAACCAGGCGGAGCAGAAAAACCTCCAAATGGTCATCAAAGAAGCCATCCCTGTAAGTGCCATCAAAAATTTGATCCAGCACTAAGTTAGCAATCGTTAAATACATCCACAAAAAAGCCCTTATCCTGCTCAGGAAAAGGGCTTTTATTATTTTTATTTCAATTAATCGGAATAGCCTTCAATCTGAATGGATTGATAGGTAATCGATGTATAGCTTATTTCCGTTTCCACTGGTCTAGCGATTTGGAACAAAGCACTGGGTTCGGTTCGTTTCGCCACCGACAGTATCATCTCTACACAATGAGGAGCAAATAATTCTTCCACCAGTTCTACCCTATTGTTCTCGCCGGAGAGGTGGCCAAGGATCAGGTGTTTCATCCGGGAAGAACGATGGGCCAAAAAGGCATCCATCGAAATCCTGTTGGAAAGATGGCCCTCTCCTCCTCGGATCCTATTCTTTAGGTAATAGGGATATCTTCCATTCTGCAACATATCCTCATCGAAGTTGGATTCCAGGAACAGCACATCGGAAATCTCGATCGCCTTCATCACATTTACACAGATCCTTCCGATATCGGTCAATACCGAAATATTGATTTCTCCATCAGTAACCATGAAACTGCAGGGTTCCTTTGCGTCATGGTATTTAGGAATGCCATAAACGGATAAGTCACCAACATTTACAATGGAATCGGCTTTGATAAAATGCAAGAGATACTCCGGTAATTGAATTCGGGAGGATTCATAGGTCCCTACGGTCAGATAAACCGGTATCTGGTACCTTTTGGCAAACACGGCCAATCCGCAGATGTGGTCCGTATGTTCATGGGTAATAAAAATGGCATCGATGCTGGCAGGGTTAATTCCCAGACTAGCCATCCGCAGATGCAGATGCTTATTGTTGATGCCCACATCCACCAGAATAGCCGTATTCCCTTTCGCTATATAATAGCTGTTTCCATTACTCCCTGAAGCTAACGCACAATACCTAATCATGGAAAAATTTAAAGGATTAACATTCTGGTAAACTCAATGGCACTTTGATGGCCAATCCACCATCAGCCGTTTCTTTATATTTGGCGTTCATATCCAATGCGGTCTCCCACATGGTGCTCACTACCGCATCCAAACTCACTTTGGCTTTGTCCGGATTGGATTGAAGCGCCAATTGGGCTGCTGTAATGGCCTTGATCGCGCCCATGGTATTCCGCTCAATACATGGAATCTGAACCAGACCACCAATAGGGTCGCAGGTCAGTCCTAAATGATGCTCCATGGCTATCTCTGCTGCCATCAAGACCTGGCGTTGGGATCCTCCCAAGCACTCGGTCAATGCGCCCGCCGCCATCGCGGAGGAAACACCGATCTCAGCTTGGCAACCGCCCATAGCCGCAGAAATCGTCGCTCCTTTTTTGAAGATAGAACCGATCTCAGAAGCTGTTGCGATGAATTGAATGATCTTCTCTTCCTTATAGGCATCATGAAATGCCAGATAATATTGCAGTACGGCAGGAATAACCCCTGCTGCACCGTTTGTAGGTGCTGTTACCACACGGCCAAAGGAAGCATTCTCCTCATTTACCGCCAAGGCAAAACAGCTTACACAATCTAATATATAACCAAAATCACGTCCACCGGCACGGATTGCTTCCAGCCAGGTATCATAATCATGGTAAGTACGCCCTTTCAGCATACGTTTGTTCAATTTGGATGCCCGACGTTCCACGTGCAATCCTCCTGGGAGTACACCATCGGTATGGCAGCCTTTATAGATACATTCCTTAATGGTATGGAAGATCTGCATCACTCCTTGCTTGGTTTCCTGTTCTGAGCGCCAGGAGCACTCGTTCTCCAGCACCAGTTCCGAAATTTTAAGTCCGGTACGCATGCAGGCAACCATCAATTCCTGTGCGGTATCGATGGGGAATGGCAGATCCAATTCTGTCAATACCCCTTCCGTATCATTTTCCTGAACAACAAAACCTCCTCCGATAGAGTAATAGGTTTCGCTGATGGCGGAACCATCGCTTAGGAAAGCCTGGAAAGTGACCGCATTTGGATGGAACGGTAAACTTTGGTCGAAAAGGAATAGTAAATTGGTATCGTAGTCGAATTCAATTTCCTTTTCAGCACCCAAGGTTAATTTTTTGTTGGCTTTGATACGGTCCACCTTGGGAACCACGTCATGCACATCGAATGTGACAGGATCATCGCCACTTAAGCCTAATAATACCGCAATATCGGTACCATGGCCAACACCCGTTTTGGCAAGTGATCCAAAGAGCAAGATATTCACCGTTTGAACACGGTCGAGTGCAGCTTTTTCTTTTAACACTTCCACAAATCGTTGTGCAGCACGCCAAGGTCCTAAGGTGTGGGAACTGGAAGGACCAATCCCAATCTTAAACATATCAAAAATAGAAATCTGCTCTTTTGCCATAATTTAATTTATTAAGACAAAAGTAGCCTTTCTTTTACCATTTTTAAAAAAAATGTTAGGAGGGGATTGGGGGAGGGGGGAGGATGAGTGGAGGGATGAGTGGTGGGATGAGTGGCGCCGCGTCATTGCGAGGAACGAAGCAATCTTCCCGCATGAAATGCTGAGTGTAGTCCAAAGATTGCTTCCTCGTACCTCCTCGCAATGAAGAGAGTTTGCTATGTAAAACACCATCTTTTCTATTAAAATCGTCCTTAAAACATACTTAAACCATGATTATAGCACCAAATCCCATGCCTTACATACTAAAAGCATACTTTCACATTACTTTCACCTTAGTTTAAGCTCGAACCCAACCTGTCTTGTCCTTATATAGCTATACAGATTATTGGTTTAATTCTGAATTGATTATACAGGCAAATTTGGTAATACTATATGTACTATACAAACTCTTTTTTCACTATTGGATATTTTTTCGGTTTCCATCTCTTTCTGAGCGCACCTGATCTCATGTGTGCCTGTTCAGGGGTGAGGTAGTCACAGCTCGCGTGCGGTCTCAGGTTGTTGTATACCCTGATGTTCTCCCGTATCTTTCCGGTGGTCTCCCTCAGGCCACCCTGTGATGCGTAGAGGTCGAACTCCGCCTTCAGTATGCCGTTCACCCGT
>NZ_JAYLLN010000027.1:0-60021 GCF_037126265.1 Sphingobacterium tenebrionis | reverse complement strand
ATCCTGATATCCGTTAAAGCCTACTTTAAGATACGAAAAAAGGAGCAGAAAACTGTTGTTTTCCACTCCTTTTTTTAGCCCATTCTAAAAGGGGACTTTTTCAGTGCCCTCCACGAATGCTAAGGCCTTTTCTATAGAGAAGCTAAAATTACTTCTTGATATAAGATACTTCTTTAACGGCTTTCACCACTTTAGCGATGCTAGGAAGTGAAGCTTCTACCAACGTTGGTGCATAGCCCAAAGGTACATCTGCAGATGTAACACGGATAATAGGTGCATCTAAGTAATCAAATGCATTCTTTTGCACATTGAAAGTGATTTCTGAAGAGATGGAAGCCAATGGCCAAGCCTCTTCTACGATCACCAAACGGTTGGTTTTCTTAACAGACTCAATGATCGCTGCATAATCGATAGGACGTACGGAACGTAAGTCGATCAATTCTACGCTGATACCTTCTTTTTTCAATTCTTCCACTGCAGGAATAACCACACGAGGAATCATCTTACCAAAAGATACAATCGTTACATCCGTACCTTCTTGGATGGTATTCGCTTTACCAATCTCTAAGTAATACTCTTCTTCAGGAACTTCTCCTTTATCACCATACATCACCTCAGACTCCATGAAGATCACTGGATCTGGATCGATGATAGATGATTTTAAAAGTCCTTTAGCATCGTATGGGTTTGATGGAACAACCACTTTTAATCCTGGGGTATTTGCATACCAGTTTTCAAAGTTTTGGGAGTGTTGAGCACCTAGTTGTCCCGCATTACCGGTTGGGCCTCTGAAAACGATCGGACAAGAGAATTGTCCACCGCTCATCTGGTGAAGCTTTGCTGCGGCATTGATCACCTGGTCAATAGCAACCAAGGAAAAGTTGAATGTCATGAACTCAATGATTGGTTTTAGACCATTCATGGCTGCACCAACACCAATACCAGCAAAACCAAGCTCTGCAATAGGCGTGTCAATTATACGTTTAGCGCCAAATTCGTCAAGCATACCCTGACTTACTTTGTAAGCACCATTATATTCAGCGACTTCCTCGCCCATTAAAAAGATTGTTTCGTCTTTGCGCATTTCTTCGTTCATCGCTTCACGAAGTGCTTCTCTGAATTGTATTTCTCTCATCAGTATACCGATAATGTCGTTTGTTTAGATTAGGCAAAAATACTATTATTTCTTGAATTTCCGTAGCGGCATTGTACTATTTTCGATGCAAACGTAGAAAACCCTGCAGCCAACTGTTGAGTTCGTGAAGGGCCTTGGGGATGTCCCAGTGGGATACATTGCGTTCTTCCACCAAATTGGAGATAGCGCGGACCTGTATGGCAGGGCAGTTCTGCTCCTCAGCAACATAGAAAAAAGCAGCGCCTTCCATGCTCTCCAAACAATCAAGGGGTAAGGTTTTTCTGAGCTGTTCAATGCTGGAATTCCGACCATGCACCCTGTTAACAGTTATAGCAGTTGATTTCTTCAACAAATCAATGTGTTGACCTAATGAAATACCTGGCAGCCGCTCCTGATAGATCGATTTGCCAAATCCCAGTTCTTCGATTGGCATAAAGCCATCTTTGGTTTCGGCACCCAGATCAAAGATGCGGTCGGACACAATCCGTTTTACACTTCCCATTTCATCCGCAGGATTGAAGGTGCCGGCTATGCCCACATTCACCAAAAGATCGTACTTGTTGTTGGCCAGGTGCTTACCCATCGCATAGGCCGTAGCGACCATGCCAACCCCGGTAACCAAATAATCCGTATCGAATTCTTGAAAGCTGGAAATGGAATCTGCAATTTCAAGCTCTGTGGCAGCAACTAACAGTATCTTCATATATTATCTGAAAGTACTAAATTACGTTTATTTGCCTTATCTTTGTATTATGATTTATATTACACGACGCGAACGCTTTAACGCCGCCCATAAATTGTACCGTGAAGACTGGTCTCCAGAGGAAAACGAGCGCGTATTTGGCAACTGTTCCAATCCCAATTGGCACGGCCATAATTACGATTTGTTTGTGACTGTGAAGGGACATATCAACCCGGAAACAGGCTTCCTGATTGACCTGAAACGCATGAAAGATATCATCATCAGAGAGATCATCGATAAATTGGACCATAAGAACGTTAACCTGGATGTGGATTTCATGAAAGACAAGATGGCTTCCACCGAAGTGATCGCTGTGGAGATCTTCAACATCCTTAAGCCGTTTTTTGAGCAAGAGAAGGTGTTTTTACATGCTGTACGTCTGCATGAAACGGAAAACAACTATGTCGAATATTTCGGCGAATAATCCCCAAATTAAATTACTAAATGAGCAAATTTCAACAATTTGAAGATGCCGAGCAAGATGGCTATCTTAAAATAGATCAGTACAACGAGAAAAATGTTGAACGAATTGCCGCACATTATGTGGATATATTAGAGGCTATCGGCGAAAATCCTAAGCGTGAAGGTCTGGAGAAAACGCCGGAGCGTGTTGCCAAGGCCTTACAGTTTCTTACCCATGGCTATGATGTGGATCCTGCAGAAGTATTGCGTGGAGCCATGTTCCAAGAGGAATATAGCCAGATGGTCGTGGTGAAGGATATCGAAGTGTATTCCATGTGTGAGCACCATATGTTGCCATTCTTTGGAAAGGCCCATATCGCCTATATCCCTAACGGACATATTGTGGGTCTGAGCAAGATCCCGCGCGTGGTGGATATATTCGCGAGAAGATTACAGGTTCAGGAGCGTTTGACCAACGAAATCCGCGACTGTATTCAAGAAACCCTAAATCCTGCAGGGGTAGCGGTTGTGATCGAATGTAAGCACATGTGTATGGCGATGCGTGGGGTACAAAAGCAAAACTCCGTAACCACAACTTCAGCTTTTACCGGTGCTTTCCAAAACGATGTAACCCGTTCTGAATTCATCCGATTAATCACGGCTTCTTTAGATTAAAATTTAAGAAAGAATTAATAAAGATTTAACCTACCATATGGTAGGTTTTTTTATGCTCTTTTCACTTTTTCCACAATTAGTATAAAAATAAAAAATCCCGTTTTAAGGCAAATTTGGACATCCTTTGTTACTTATCAAGATTTTGATAATGAGGGTGTTAATAAAAATTGCTTGGATTGGTAAGGCCCTAATTCCTATCTTTGCCCGGTATGTTTGAAGAATCTGAACGCTTAGAAGCCTATTTGGAAGATACTACGGACGGTGAAAATTCGTTGTTGAAAAGGGTCAATCGAGAGACCTACTTGAGAGAAACCATGCCCCATATGTTATCGGGACATTATCAAGGAAGAGTCCTTTCTATGTTGAGCAAATTGGTTCAACCGAGCTTAGCTTTAGAGATCGGCACCTTTACAGGATACGCCACCTTATGTCTAGCAGAGGGTTTGGCCGAAGGAGGAAAACTTCATACCATTGATATCAATGAGGAACAACAGGAGCGTGTTCAAGGTTATTTTGATGAATCGCCCTCTACGGACCAGATTGTATATCATATAGGAGATGCAGCCGATGAGATCGCGAAGATCGAAGGTATATTTGATTTAGTATTTATAGACGCAGATAAGAAGCGGAATCTATACTATTTCAATGAACTGATTGACCGGGTAAGACCGGGAGGATTATTATTAATTGACAATGTCTTATGGAAAGGCAAGGTTTTTGATGATAAGCCGGACAATCAAACAAAACAAATAATTGAATTAAATCAAACACTGGCAAGTAACGATAGGGTAGAGAAGTTGATATTGCCAATCAGAGATGGGCTTTTTGTGCTACGCAAGAAGTAGTGTTAAACTAAAACAGGTTTTATGCTAAATTATTGTAGAAAGATTTTTGTGGTATGTATACTTACTACATTGACATCTATGAGCGTATTTGCTCAAGACTACACAACAAAATCGTATATCGCTAAGCACAGCCCGGCTGCGCAGAAGCTTATGCGTGAAACAGGGGTACCAGCTTCTGTTATCTTGGCGGTTGCCATCCATGAAAGTGCATATGGCAATAGCCGTATCGCACGTTATCTCAACAATCATTTTGGAATCAAAGGGAAGAACAACAGCACGAAGATCCGTTCCGCTTATAAGGGATATGATTCGGCGAGCGAATCCTACCGTGATTTCGTAGGATTGTTGCAGCGTAGAAAGGCGACCCAACCATTGTTCAAGAAGCATGATTCGAAGGATTATCAATCTTGGGTAAAAGGGATTGCACGTTCTGGGTATTCGGAAACGAGTGATTGGTCGAGGAAGGTGATTTCCACGATCGACCGTTACGATCTGGAGAAGTACGACGAGAAAACAAACCTTAATTAATTTCTTTTAGATGAAGAAGGTATGGCTGGCCAGTTTACTATTGGCCTTATTTTTTGTTTCATGTGGAACGAAGCGGGGATCGGTGGTGAAAAGTCCGCAAGGCAAATCGCAAGGCACCATAACCTCCTCCACAGGTAGGACAGGTACGACTTCGGGCAACCGAGGAACCTCTGTCTCTGGCTTATCCTATATCGAAAAATACAAAGGCATTGCTATCGAAGAGATGAACAAATATGGCATCCCGGCGAGTATCAAACTTGCCCAAGCCATCTTGGAATCCGGAAATGGAAACAGCGACCTCGCTACTCGTGCGAACAATCACTTCGGAATCAAATGCGGAGGAACCTGGAGCGGAAAATCAGTTACCAAATCGGATGATAATCCCAACGATTGCTTTCGGGTCTATGACAATCCTGAGCAATCCTTCAGAGACCATTCCCAATTCTTATTGAGAAAACGCTATGAGAAACTTTTCCAACTGAGTAAGAACGACTATAAAGGTTGGGCGAGGGGATTGAAGGATGCTGGCTATGCTACGAATCCGAGGTATCCACAGCTTTTGATCGATCTGATCGAACGGTACAACCTGCAGCAATATGATATCCCGGAACGCAAAACGGAAGTTGTGGCCAGGGCCGAAAAGGTAGACCAGATCATTGAAAAGAAGGCTGAAGTAGAGCCACCTATTCCCGTAGAGGAAATCAAGAAGCCGGTTGCCATGAAGATCTATGAAGTAAAAGCTTCGGACACACTAACCGCTATCGCGACTAAAAACAACCTTACAGTTGCTGCATTAAAGGAAATGAACGGGCTTACGGGCGATGCCGTGTCGGTCGGGCAATTGTTGGTCGTATCAAAATAGTTACAAGAGCTATTAAAAGATGTTAAATATTAGCATCCTATTCATCTATCATGTAGTTTTATAGGAGTGAAACCGCTATTACTTTTTCTTTTATTCGGACTTTTTATTATTCCGCACTCAGGCTTTGCACAGCGAAGGTTGGAAGGTATTGTGTATGATGCCTTCAATAAGCAACGCGTTGGAGAGGTCTTGATCCGGAACGTGAATACCAATCAGAAATCCTACAACGATTCCAGGGGAGAGTTTGATATCCTGGTCAGCCCGGGAGATCAGCTGATCATTCGGAAGACCGGTTATATTTCAGATACCATCGAAATCAAGGAACAACCTGCCTTGATCATCTATTTAAAGGAAGCTGTCAAACAAATTCAGGAGATTCGTGTTGTAGGGCGTAGGAATCCGGATGATGTGCTGGATGAGATGAAGCGCGATTATAAAAAAGCCTTTGATCTGGCAGCACCTCGGGAAGCGCTTTCCGTTGGTCCATCAGGGGCAGGTCTGAGCATAGACTATCTCTATAGCAAGATCAGTAAGGAGGCCAAGAACGCCCGAAGATTTACCACACATATCGGTCAACTGCATGAGCAGAACGTTGTAGAATACATTTTTACGCCCGATTTTGTGCACAATCTGATTGGATTGGAAGGGGAGGATTTGCAGGTGTTCATGAAAATCTTTAAACCATCCTATGAGCAAATATCAACGATGAGCAAGGAAGAGTTGGGTATACATGTAAAAAAAATGTACGAAGTCTATAAACTACACCCAAATTTACGACCTTTGCGAGAATTGCCAGATATAAAAATGGATGTCAAAAAAGAAAATTAATATGAGAATAAAATTTTACCTATTACCTGTTTTCATTTTTGTTTTAGGGGTTACCCAGATGCATGCTCAAGATCTAAAGGAGCTGCGTGTAAAACCAGATTCTAGCATCAGCGAACAAGAAAAACAAAAAGCCCTGAATATTAAGAATATCAATGTTCCCATTCCTAAGTTAGACCTGAAAGTAAACTATTGGAAACACTGGACCAAACTGGGATTGAACTTCAACCAGGCACAGTTCAGCGAATCCTGGCAATTAGGGGGATTGAACTCCTGGGCATTAATGGGTCTATTCTGGCACAAATCAGAATTCAATAGAAACAACTTCAACTTTACCACCGAGGTGGACATGAAATACGGTAAGCTGAAAAACGAAGACCAGATGCCAAGACCGAACAATGATAGGTTGTTCTGGGATAATAAGCTTTCCTACAAATTATCGAAGAGCTGGGCGATCTATACCTCGATCACGGTGGAAACGCAGTTTGACAACGCTTATAACTACGGTAGAGATAAAGAAACAGGCAAGGACACCATTACAAGTGTTAAATCCTCTTTCATGTCGCCGGGTTATTTCACGGAGTCTGTCGGTTTGGAGTATAAGCCAAACAAGGAATTCTCCCTACGTTTTGGTACAGGTACAGCCCGTCAGACCTTGATCTTGGATCAGCGTATCAGACCACGTTCAGGACAGGGCTACTACGACCGATATGGCGAATACCTAAACCCATCCAATCCTGATAAAGGAACGGGTCCTCGTTATGGTGTAGAAGAAGATAAGAACTTTAAAAATGAACTGGCATTCCAGCTAACAGCAAATTTGGATAAGAACATCGCCAAGAACATTAATCTGAAAGCACGTTATAACCTTTTTGCAGATTACCTGGACCTGAATGATCCATCACATCGTTTGGATATGACCTTCAGCTCAAGGATTACCTCCTTGATCAATGTTTCCTTAGGCGGTACCATGATCTATGATAACAATATGATCGGCAAAGTGCAGTGGAGTGAATCGTTGGCCTTGGGAATCCTATTAAATTTACCTAAATAAGATAGATGCTAAAAAATACAGGACGATTGGTTGTTGCGGTGTGTGGGGTGATCTTTTTGATCGGTTGTTCAACCGCAAAAAAGACAAAGGTTTTACAGCAACCAACAACTTCTGTCATTACCCCCTCCAAGATAGTTGAGAGTACCGTGGTGAACGTGGATACCTTGTTGGAAGAAACAAAGGTAGATTCACAGCGCCAAATGGTTCAAGTGGTTGCACCATTGACCCCAGAAGAGATTGCCTGGAATATGTTCCGTGCGGGGATCAATAAACAAACGGATTTTGCAGCAGCCATGCATTACGATGTGCGGAAGCCGCATTTTGTCATGATCCACCATACCTCCCAAACCAGTATGGCACAGACCATACGTACTTTTCAGGTGCCACATAGCAAGGTGAGCAGCCATTACGTGATCGGTAGGGACGGTCGTGTGGTTCAGATGCTGAACGATTACCTGCGAGGCTGGCATGCCGGTCGTGGATCCTGGGGGAATATTACCGATATGAACTCCGTATCCATCGGTATCGAGCTGGACAACAATGGGAATGAACCCTTTCCAGAAGCCCAGATCAAGTCGCTCATGGTTTTATTAGATACCTTAAAGACGAAATATACCATTCCTCAAAAGAACTTTATCGGACACAGTGATTTTGCACCGGGCAGAAAGGATGATCCAAGTGCTTTCTTCCCTTGGGAAAGATTGGCCCAACGTGGATTCGGCATCTGGTACAATCCGAATGCCTTAATGCCTGCTCCGGCCAATTTTAATCCTATGGATGCACTCAAGCTGATGGGCTATGATATGACCAGGCCAGAATCGGTCATTCGGGTATTCAAGCAGAAATATATCAAGAATGATCGGACACTTGTCCTCACGGAATACGATAAGATGGTCCTCTACGACCTCTATCGAAAATACTATTAAGCGATTTCTTTTCTTGGGAAAGCAGATTGTAGAAGTAAACCGATGATGATGACCAAGGCACAGCCGATCAGGTTGAGCCAGAGAAAAGCAACGATATCTAGCTTCCAGATCCCGATGATGATGGCCTCGGTAATAACCGCCGACCAGAATACCGCTTTACCCCCAATCTGTTTAACATAGAAAGCTACTAGGAAGATCCCTAGGATAGTGCCGTAGAAAAGGGAGCCCAGGATGTTCACAGCTTCCAGCAAATTTCCCAGCCTATTGGCGTATAGGGCGATAATCACCGTGAAAATACCCCAACATAGGGTGCTGATGCGGGATGCGCGCAGGTAAAGGGCATCATCTCCATCCTTGCGGACAAAGCGTTTATAGATATCAATGACCGTGGTGGAGGAAAGGGAATTGATCGCACTTGCGGTGGCTCCCATGGAAGCCAGGAATATAATCGCAATCAATAGCCCAATTAAGCCTTTAGGGAACACATCGATCACGAACTTAAGGAAGATATAGTTGTTGTCGTTCGTGTCTGCATTCTCGTCGTTTTTCTTGATAAGGGATACGACATCCGCCTTCAGTTCTTTTTCTTTTTCGCCGAATGCAGATAGTTTATCTCGGCTGGAGGCAATAATATCCTGGTTATCGCTCGATAAAGCATCTGTCAATTGGTTGACGACCAAGGTTTTTTCTTGGCTGAGCTGCTGGTGCTCCTGTATGATCTGCCGATATTCCCCGGCATATTGGCTCTGCTCCAATTTCAGGGTTTCCTTCTCGTTGAAGAAAAGGGGCGGTGTATGGTACTGATAATAGGCAAATACCAATATCCCGATCAATAGAATACAGAATTGCATGGGCACTTTCAAAAGCCCGTTCATCAACAATCCCATCCTGCTTTCCTTTACGGAAGCACCGGTGAGGTAGCGGCCGACCTGGCTTTGATCCGTTCCGAAATAGGAAAGCTGCAGGAAGAATCCACCGATCAATCCCGTCCAAACGGTATATTGGTTGTCGAGGTCAAATTTAAAATCTATGGCATTAGCCTTTCCGGATTTACCCGCAATATGCAAGGCTTCTTTAAAACCAATGTTCTGGGGCAATAGATGCACTACCAGAACACCCGCCAATAACAGGCCGGCGAATATAATCCCCATCTGCAGCAATTGGGTATAGGATACTGCCTTGGTTCCACCATAAACCGTATAGATGATGACAAGTGCTCCAATCCCTAAGGTCGTCAGGGTGAGGTCGACGTGTAGTACACTGGATAGGATGATGGAAGGCGCGAAGATGGTAATTCCGGTAGAGATCCCCCGTTGTATCAGGAACAAAAAAGCCGTTAGCACCCTTGTTTTCACATCGAACCGCTTCTCGAGGAATTCGTAGGCCGTATAGACCTTCAGTTTATGAAAAATGGGGATGAACGTGACACAGAGGACGATCATGGCCAGTGGAAGTCCGAAATAGAACTGCACGAAGCTCATGCCCGATGTATAGGCTAGGCCAGGAGCGGAAAGAAAGGTGATGGCGCTGGCTTGTGTTGCCATGACCGATAACCCTACGGTATACCAGGGTAAGGAGCGGTCACTAAGGATATAGCCGTCAATGCTTTTGACGTTTTTGCTCTTATAGATCCCATAGGCGACGATCAAGAGCAAGGTAAGGATGAGTACTATCCAATCGATACTACTCATCCGAAGTATCTAGTAAAGAAATACATCAATACAATGCATACGATTAACCAGAGCACAATTAACCAATAGAATTGCCTCCAGCTACGTACAAATGGAGGAAGTCCATTATCTGTCATGCGGTTTATTCGGCAACAAGGCAGTAATGAAGATGATGGCAAAAACCAATGCCGCAACCGTTCCACCGATCACACCTAAAAAGGTACCTGTAGCAATCCATGCTGTTAAACCACCTAAGATTAGAGCGGTTAACAAGATAATTCCTTTTACATTAATTTCTTTTGAGTTGTCGATTTGATTTTCCATTATATTATTCTATTATTTTTCTTCTTTAGTCAACAAATTTACAAATAATCTAGTAGCTCCGGGCACTCCAGCGGGCAATTGTCTGAAAAATGCCAAAGAAGTATATACAAATTTCCCTTTTCCATAATTGGCGATCAACAAGGACCCCTTGTTGGGGCTTTCGTTCTTGTCGGAAAAAGTGAGCGGAGTACGGTATTTCGCATCAATTTGATCCGCAAAGTATAAGCCTCTTTCCTGTACCCAGCCATCAAAATCAGCGATTGTAATTTTGTTGGGATAATTTAGCACCGGGTCGTTTTTATCGTTGAAGACCACCTTGGCATCTTCTTCTGTTACCCGGCTTCGGTTGATCTGGAAGGGGTAAGGTCCAAGCTGCGTTATTCCCATTTTGGAATTGACATTGTACTGCACCAAGGCTACACCACCTTCTTCCACATATTTCAACAGCTCCGGCATCCAACGTTGGATATGCTTGCTAACGTTATACACCCGTACGCCAACCACAACGGCATCGTAGTTTTTAAGGCTGGAAGACGTAATAAGCTGCTCCGTTAATTGATCCACCTGAATCCCGATATTCTCCAGGGAGGAAGGGATAAGGTCGCCTGCACCGGCAATAAACGCTACTTTTTTGATCGGATTGACCAGATCCAGTTTCTTAACCTGAAGGGTCAATGCCGGAAACCAAGTGATGCTTGGGATGTGGGGGTAGTTAATGTTTTTATAGCCGCTCAATGTTTCGCCATTGAACTGCAGATTTACCGTGCTATTGGCGGTATTTTTAGGGTTTTTGATGCTGATCTGTCCAGACCAGCTTTGTCCTGCCGGAATTTCCACCGCTATCTTATTCGGGTGGATCTCTAGCCCATTGCTCTGGGTAAAGGTCAGGTTGCCCTTTTCGGTTTTTGGACCATGGTTCATCACCGTGATTCCAATGGTTTTCTCTTCGTTTTCCTGGATCAGGAGGTTATTGCTGGTAAATGCTGCGGTAAACTTCGGACTGATGCTGATGGGCTGAAGGATCTCGCCATCTACTGGATCTACATACCTGTATTTGATCGGTTTCTTAACCGGTATATCGACACCCGCCACCTGGAACACAAGCTCCACACTAATGGGGTCCAAGTTCTCCGGTTTTCCAAAATTACGTTCCTCCACCTCAAATTTCCCTAGGGAATGAGGTTTTATCAACCAATAGGGTTGGGAGCTTTGGCCGGCGGTTATTTGACCATCTACGGTTACCGGTTTATTGTAGGTAAGTAGCTTGTTTGCCGGTTTTCCATTGATGCTTTTCAAACTGGCGTTGGCCTCTTCCGATCTGGAAATGATATCCAGACTAAATGGTACTGCCTCAGCAATGACAGCACCTGGTTTGTTGCTGGTGGCTTCCACATACATACCGGCACAAGCCAGCAGCAGGCCTTCCACTTCTTTTATTTTTTGGGATTTCCAAAAGGAGTTTTTCAGTTTTTGGATATCCTGGTGAAGCTTTGCCAAGGCTGGGATACTCTTGCCGGGATGGTTCGGGTCGAAGCTGTTTTGCAGGCTTTTAATTTCCTGTTCGATCGGTTGGGTAAGCTCTGGTTCATTTAATCGGCTCCAATCGGTTTTTATTCCCTCGAACAGGTCGCTTTGCGCTTTATCACCCGCTACATGATCAAAATATTCGATAACATCTCCACGTTGGGTGGCTGCGCCAAATCCCTGGCTTTTATGCTGGGATCTGCTGAGCGCTGATATTTCGCCATAGGAATATCCGATAAGGGGATTGTAGGCGCCTATATTGACTTTTAATTGATCTTCGGAAGTGTTGTTCATGCCCCCAAAATTGGCGGTGTTCCAAACGAGGCGTTTGGCCTGCCAAGGTTTTAGGGTTTTCAGTTGTTCTGGAAATCGTTTGGGGTCAGCAGCTGCGAGGAAAGCTTCATGGGCAAACATGGCTGAAGCCTGGTGATGGCCATGTCCGCCACGGCTGTCGGGCGGAAAGCGGTTAATGATCACATCCGGTTGCAATTGGCGGATGAGGTACACCGCTTCGCGCAGGGTTTCTTCCTTTTTCCAAAAGGAAAAGGTTTCCTCATGAGTCTTACTGAAACCGAAATCGTAGGCAGAAGTAAAATATTGTTCCCCTTTATCGATGCTGCGGGCAGCAAGTAGTTCCTGTGTTCTGATCAATCCCAGGTCGATTCCCTGCTCGGTACCCAATAGATTCTGTCCGCCATCACCACGGGTAAGGGAAAGGTAGGCGGTTTTGAACTTCTTTTCGTTGGCCAGCCAAGCGATCAATCTGGTGTTTTCATCATCCGGATGGGC
The DNA here is from genome assembly GCF_037126265.1 of Sphingobacterium tenebrionis. Taxonomy (NCBI): domain Bacteria; kingdom Pseudomonadati; phylum Bacteroidota; class Sphingobacteriia; order Sphingobacteriales; family Sphingobacteriaceae; genus Sphingobacterium; species Sphingobacterium tenebrionis. The sequence goes on along the minus strand of NZ_JAYLLN010000027.1, from coordinate 47,720 downwards.
CGCAAAATACAGCACCGAACCGAGACTGTTCAATTTATCGATCTGCAGTTTGATCTGCGCAGAAGATAGGGCTTGCTGAGCCTGAAGGGTTGGGATTTGAAGGACTAGGAATATAAGTAGACTAAGGATTCGTAGGATCATAGCCTAAAAATAAGGAAGTTTGCCTTAAAAATAAAAGGAATCAAATTAATTTGATTCCTTTTACCAACAATTAAAAATCTTTTGACGTTAAACCCCGTGATCCAATCATGGGTTCAATTGGCAGGATGATGCGCTAATTTGGTCTAACCTTTAATGAATATAAAAGTAAGATAAATAGAATGGAATATGGGGGCATGATAAAAAAAACTTTTCCACAAAAACCGAGTTATACACAGGTTTTTGTGGAAAAGAAAATATAATTTACTGCAAGAAGGGCAGGTAAATTTCTGATTTATTTGTCGATGGAGCCTAAAACACGCTTCATAAAGGTGTTCAGGGCATCTTTTTGTGGTGTTCCATCTTGGATAAGTTTGTTTACCTCGATGGCACCGTACATATTTGAAATCAATTCACCGATGACGTCAAGTTCTTCATCTTTCAGTTGCGAAACTTCGGTCAGGGATTCCAATGTTTCAATGGTTTCCAATACGAAATCGGCATCATTTTCTTTGATGAACTCAACGAGGTGTTTAATTACTGGTAACTTCATTTAATAATTCTGTTAATCCTTCGATTTTATTTGTTTGAACCTGGTTTACCAATTTACCGTTTTTGAAAGCGGCAAATGTAGGCAGGTTATTTACGTTCGCTAATTTTCTTGACTCTGGAAACTTTTCTGCATCCACGATAACGAATTCTACATTTTCGTTCTCTGTAGAAAGTTTCTTGAATTTTGGTTTCATGATACGGCAATTGCCACACCAAGAAGCTGAAAATTGTACCATCACAACATCATTGCTGTTGACTACTTCTTGTAGATTGTCTGCGCTTAATTCTTGTAACATGATAGATTGATTTATAGATGTATTTATAAAAAGAAAGAGGAGGTTTTGGCCTCCTCTTTTTTAAAGGGGGGTCTTAGTTTTGTGCTAAGTAAGAAGCAACGCCTTCGCGTGTAGCGTTCATAGCGTCTTTACCTTCTTCCCAGTTTGCCGGACAAACTTCACCGTGTTTTTGAACATGGGTGTAAGCGTCTACCAAACGGATGTATTCTTTAACGTTACGGCCTAGAGGCATATCGTTTACCGACTCATGGAATACTTTACCAGTTTCGTCGATCAAGTAAGTTGCGCGGTAAGATACAGCTGATCCTTCCACCAAAGTACCGTACTCTGGGTGCTCAACTTCTTTCATTTCTAAAATTCCCAATACACTGGAAAGGTTACGGTTGGTATCTGCAATGATAGGGTATTCCACACCTTCGATACCGCCGTTATCTTTTGCTGTGTTTAACCAAGCAAAGTGTACTTCTGCCGAGTCACATGATGCACCGATAACGATGGTGTTCCTTTTTTCGAATTCAGCAACTGCTTCTTGGAAAGCATGTAATTCTGTAGGACATACAAAAGTAAAGTCTTTTGGATACCAGAATAACAAGATCTTTTTGTTTTCTTGCTGAGCTTTTTCGAATAAGTTCAACGTGAAGTTGTCGCCTAAATAATCGATCGCATCTACTGTAATGTTCGGGAAATTTTTACCTGTAAAACTCATAATATTTTCTTTTCTTTTTCTTGGTACAAAGGTAAGGTTTTTTAAGCCTGAAAAGTATTGATATTGTTTATTGAGTATCATTTTTGTCTATATGTGATGGGGATTATTTATAGATGTGATTTATATTATTATCCAATTATCTCTGCGTCATTGCGAGGAACGAAGCAATCTTCCAAACCACTGTTCATTGCTCGGTTTGTCTATGCCCGCTGTGTCATTGCGAGGAACGAAGCAATCTACTATCCAACCGTAATTGCTAAAAATAAAAACGTACATTTCAGTATGTAAAAAGCATGTTTTCAAGTTGAAATCGTGCTTAAAACATACTTAAACCAAGAAAAAAGCATGCTAAACTAACCATTACATACATTTTGCATACTTTCACCTTGCTTTCACTATGGTTTCAGAGCGAAGAAACTCCTCGCCTCATGCAATTTCCACAAGGTCTATAACCGGCCTCCAAAGCTTCCTCTTCATCCTTAAAAAACACCCTATTCTCTCGTTTCATTCTCTTCCCAGAACCGCAGCCTAATTTTCCATAGATCTTTAATTTTCTATTCCCACCGAACAGGATTTCCTTTCTACGGATCATCCCATGCAGTTCTTGCGGACTTATATTGACATGCTCAATCATCTTTATAAATCTTTATAAACTAAATCAACTCAACGCATCATGAAAAATAATTCCCAGAGTATATCTTTCCCCAGATTTCACCTCACTGACCCCATGCTTCATATTAATCCGATAATAACCCTTAGTACCTTTCTCTGGCCTAAAATTCGTGGTAAACAATAATGCATCTCCTTTTTTTGGACGTAGGACTGTCGCTTTGGACTGTGCTCTTGGAATTTGTTGGGTGAGCACAAATTCTCCTCCCGTATAATCCTCATCTGCCTCATTCAAAAAGAGTACCATCTGGATCGGGAAATAAACATCACCATAAAGATCTTGGTGCAGGGTATTAAATCCTCCTTTTCCATATTTTAGGATTAATGGTGTTGCTTTTAATTGTTCATTATCATGGCATTCTTTTAGAAATTCGGAATGGCTGTTGGGGTATTGCCTATTTATTTTCAAGACCTGAAACCAAAGGTTGGCAATGACAGCCAAATGCGGGTAAATGGCTGTTCTTACTTCTTGGATAGTGTTTGGTAGGGGATAGTTGAAGTATTTGTACTCACCCAATCCGAAGCGATATCTTGCCATGTTGACGGTCTTTCTGTATAGGGATGGGTTATCGTAATTTTGGATGAGCTCTTCGCAGTTTTGGGAATTGAGAAGGCTTGGGATAAGGGCAAAGCCCTGTTGATTCATGGATTCTTTGATGGAGTTCCAATCAAGTTGTGTGATTTTTTCTGGTATGTTGGGGTTTTTCATCATTTTGGTAGTGGGGCTATACGTTACTATAAATTTCCAAAATTGAGGACAAAGAAAAAATCCAGATGTTGCTAAGTTTTTTGGTGGTAAAATATTAGATTTGCAGCGCGGCCTCGTAGTTCAACGGATAGAATAGATGTTTCCTAAACATTTGATAGCAGTTCGATTCTGCTCGAGGCTACAGAAAAAGAGCATCATTTGATGCTCTTTTCATTTTTTTTATAAAGTTTATTATTGATAAACATCTATCAAAAGTCCCAATTATCTGTTCGAAATGGAGAAACAGGTAAACCAGTTGAAGAAAATAAATTTGGCATTGAAGTATTACTGAACCCAAACCTTACAGCAATAGGTAAAGGTACATCTTTTGAAAAAACCAGTAATTCATTGTTTTCAATTTTAAAATTAGCTGGTTTAAAGACATGATCGTTTCCTGCAATATATAACCCAATTATTTCTTTATCTTTTACTTGCAGCTTTCCTTCAGCGTGATAAAATCGAATTCTTATTTTATCATCTTCAACGATATAGTCTTTATAAATGGGTGATTGATAATCCTTTTTTCGGATACCGTAATCATTTACGAATGCTAAATCGGCAAGTCGTAAGGCTACAGCTCTTTTCTTTTGTGGGTGAATATCTTTTATATTATCTACCAAATCAGTAGTTACGACCATACCTGTTTTTGAAATGCTCATTGCTGTTTTGGCTTGTTGCTCTCTGAGTAATGCCGCATTTGGTTTTTCGTATTTATAAGAATGTGGTGCAATTTGAACAAAATAGAATGGGAATTCTTTATTCCAAGCCTTTCTCCAGGAACTTATTAAGGTTTGCATTAAATGATCATAACCCCAATAAGAGGTTGTATTATCTTCTCCTTGATACCACAAAGCTCCTGCAATATTATAGCCCGCGAAAGGGTGAATCATACTATTCCATAGAACACCGGGTTGGTATGGTTTTCTTGGTGCAATTTTTTGCAATTTTGAATTTTTAAATAACTCAGGATCATTTAATATATCTTCTTTAGGAACCCAATATTCTGCCGCCGATCCTCCCCAGCTTGCATTTATTATCCCTATTGGAATATCTAAATTTTTATTTAAGTTTTCAGCAAAGAAATAACCTATTGCTGAGAAAGCTTCTGCACTTTTTGGATCGCATTCTGTCCATTTATCATATATATCATTTTGTGGGTTTTGTGCAGCAATATTACTTATTTGTAAAAAGCGGATATTTTTATTAGAAATGCTAGGTAATGCTTCTTTCATTTCTTTAACATTATTAAGGGCTGACCATTGCATGTTAGACTGACCAGAGCACAGCCATACCTCACCAACCATAACATTTTCTAAGGTTATTTCTTGATCTTGAGATTGAAACAAGATTTTATATGGCCCCCCCGCTTTAGGGGTTAAAATAGATGTTTTCCATTCAGCATCTCCAGAAGTTATAGTTTTTATAGTATCTTTTGACCAAGAGGCTAAAATTTTTACCTCTTGCCCAGCTCTTGCCCAACCCCAAAAATTAACATTTTCCTGCTGCTGTAAAACCATGTTATTTGAAAAAAAAGATGGAAGACGTAATTTCTGTGCCTGAACTTTATAAATCCCTATAAAAAATATAAGCGTAAAAAAAATAGTCTTATTCATGAATTTTGTTTAAGGTGAATTAGTCTTTTTTATCTGAACCCAAGTTAATGATAATGAAACCAATAACAGAATAACAGCAATTATTTGATATATAATGGAAAGGCTAATATTCGCATCTTTTAAAGCACCTCCTAAGTACACCATGACGCCCCCCACAATCGTGCTCAAGAAATTCAGGAAACCATAAGCTGTTGCAATATATCGTTCATTAACCACTTGTCTAAGTAATGGCATTAAATTAGCATCGTTAAAACCTCTGGCAAGGCCGTATATCAACATCGCAACTATGGCCACAGCAAACATTTGAGTAGATGCCATAATGAAAAGAAACGGTGCCCCTATACAAAAGCCAATAATCATTACATTCACTCTTCCTTTCGGATTTTTTTGTGCCCAGCGATCTGCTACAATGCCACCCAATATTACTCCTACAAAAGAACCAACTTGCATATACCCTGTTGCGGAAATTCCTGCAGTTCCCAGATCTAAATGAAACTGTTCTTTAAGAAACGTAGGGAGCCATCCTGCGACAAACCAGTTGGCCATTCCTAATACAGCAAAATAAAATAGGATTAGGTAAAATGAAGGAAGTTTGAATAAGGATATTAAAATCTCTTTCACCGAATACTTTTCGGAAATTTCATCTTTTTCTAATTGAAAATTTAATTCACTTGGATTGATTGTGTTTTGATTTACTTCCTTTTTGTCACGAATAAAATATATTAAAACAAAAGAATAAACGATTCCAAATAAACCAAATACATGGAAACCATATCGCCATCCCCAATATTCCGCAATAAATCCGCCCAAGCCCCCCAGAGCTAGTCCAGTATATAACCCACACATATGTAAACCTGTAGCTAAGGAGCGTGTTTTTCCAGAATGATAATCGGTGATTAAAGCTAATGCTGCAGGTATGTAACAGGCCTCACTTATACCCATGAGCAGGCGTGTAATTAAAATTTCCTCAAAAGAATTAGTATAGCCAGTCCATAAAGTAACTGCTGACCAAATTAAAACAGATAAAACGATGACTTTTTTCCGAGAATATTTGTCAGCTAGGAAGCCGCCGAAGGGACTTACGATTCCATATGACCATAGAAAAACTGAAGTTAATAGTCCGAATTGAGAATCATTCAAATTAAAATCTGACACGATTGGATCCCGCATAGAAGTGATTAGAATCCTATCAAAATAATTTAAAAATGCCACCACCCAAAGTAGGCCTACCAATAACCAGCTGTATCCTTTAGAAGCTGTATTTATCATGATTATTTTGTTATATGACCAACCAAAACTTTTGGACTTCTGATTCCAGGTCGAATCTCTCCTGTCGGAATAATAAGGCTTCCTCGCCAATAGGTAGTGCCAGTCGTAACTGGAACCCAGACTTTATCTAAAGTTTCCATCTTTACTATTGATTTATTATTCCACTCTTTTCCATCATATATGAAAATTCTATTCGAAAACCCTGGATGATCATGATTTGGAGTAGTTTTTGCCAAGCGTCCATCATCTCCACCAATTACAAATAGATTTTTGCTAAAGGCATCATAAAATGCAGGTCCAGCTGCCGCGGCAAAAGATGTTGGAAGATTAGTTTTTTGAATCCACTCTCCATCATCATTAAGTTCATATACATCTTTTAAGTAATTTCGAACGCCATTTATTAAGGAAACACCGGACATGATTAATAACTTTCCATTGAAATTTGCAGCTACTGCAAGCATCCTACCTTCTGCTGGCAATTTGGTACAGATTTCCCATCCATTATGAGGGTTTTGAAGATCTAACCTCCAACAGTTATTTTCAGCTTCTTTAGAATTTGGTGACTTTAAACCTCCAAGGATATACCAAAAATTGTTAATTCTTACAGAAGCACAATTTGCAATAGGGCTGGGTAATTTAGCTATGGATTGATAGGCTATTGAATTTTTAGTTTTATCCCAAAATATTTCATATACAGAATCCAAATGCTGGTTTTCATCACTTCCTCCAGCGATGTACATTTTATTATTATAAGAAACCGTAGCGCCATATCCCATGACTCGGGGAAGTTTAGTTGATTCTGACCAATTGCCCGCTTTTTCTTTTAACACGAACAATTTATCTGTCCAAACTTTTTCACCTCCTTCCCATGGAGCTTTTCCATCTGGGAAATTTGCTCCACCAGCAACAATCAAAAAATCATTTACAACGCCGACATATACCCCTGCATAGCCAATTGCATCAGGAATTGGCTTTAGGTAAACCCATTCCCATTTTAATTTTGTTTCCTGTCCTAAAACAGCGGTTGGAATCAACATAAGAATCAAGATTTTAAGTGCATTAAACAGCATAGCATTTTTTAACAAGAGGCTACAATATCTAAAAATTCTGAATATTCAAGTTCTTTGTAAAGATTTGAAATATTTTCTTGGGAAAGATTAGCTAATGGTAGTCGTGAATTTCCTAAAAATACGCCTGTTTTTTCCATAATAGCTCTTTGGGTGGGAATTGGACCATATTTAACCAATAAGCGAATCATTTCAACAGCTTTAAAATGAAGTTTTTCTGCTTCTTCGTGTTTACCTTCATGAAAGAGTTGAACAACCTTATTGTATAATTTAGCAGCATAGTTATAAGTGCTTCCAATAGCTCCTTTTGCTCCAACAGCTAAAGCGGGCAATAACAATTCATCATAGCCGAACAAGATGTCATATTTTCTATTTTTATAATTCAAGCATGCTTGATATTCGTGAATAGTGGAAGCTGTATATTTGATTCCAGCAAGGGTAGGTATTTGTGCCTCTGCAAGAGTTAGGAATTCAATTAGATCTAATTGAATGCCAGTAACTGCTGGGATATGATAGTAAAAGAATGGAGTTTTAGGAGCAGCAGAAGCAATATTGGCCATGCAGTCCACTAGATTTTGAGCCGAGCTAGGTTTAAAGTAAAACGCAGAAACGGAAGAAATATAATCTGCACCATTTAATTCCGCATGCGTGGCCAATTTTCTAGCTTCTTCAATTGAACTATGGCCAACATGGACTAAAACTAATATTCTACCAGCGACACATTCTAGATACCGTTCAGTTATTTGCATTCGTTCTTCAGTGCTCAAACTTGGACCTTCTCCATTTGTTCCACAAATGAATACACCCACGACCTTTTGGTTGATTAACATATCAACATAGCTTGGAATACTCTCTAAATCAATAGAGCCGTCTGCTTTAAAGGCAGCAAAGGTTGCTGCAATCAGTCCATTTATTTTATTCATTTTCTATAATTTTTACAATAATTCTTTAAGAGAAACTTGTTGGAAAACAAGGTCGGCCTGACTACTTTCGTATAAAATTCCAATTGTGTTCTTGTCAATAGAAGTAATACATGAATATCCCCTTCCTTTTCCTTCATCCAGTAATGTTTTTGAAATCCATGTATTGCCGTTGTCTTTGCTGATTTTCAATGAAATATTAACCCTTTCATATTTTGAGTTTGGATTACAGAAAACAAGAAGAGTTTTTTCATTTCCAGATTCAGAATAATGATGTTTATGGATACTTGCCATACAGGTTGGTTCAATTAATGCATGGTGAGATGTAGGATGTTCAATCCAAGTTTTTCCCATGTCGTTTGTTGTAGCAACAGCTCTTCCGTTTTTTTCTCCCTTTTCTGTGCTATTTAGGTTTGATCGCATATTTAACATGATTCGTCCATCATCAAGTTCAACTGCCATACATTCTGTTGTGGATCTTGGCAAAGCCGGATTAGAAGTTAACCAGGTTTTCCCTCCATCTTTACTATAAGTAATATTTGAAAATGCTTTTCCAGAATTGTCTCTACCTTGGGTAGGCATTACTAAGGTGCCATTTTTCATGGTAAGGCCATGTCCGGGGGCAGGAGCCCATAGCCACCAATCCTCTTTTTTGCACATTTCTGTTAGATTAATAGGTTTTGACCAGGTTTTACCGTTATCTTGACTCCTAACCATAAGAAATTGAGAAGTTTCCTTTATGCCGAATCCAGGCTGAGAACCCTTGGTTTTCCATTGATGATTCCAAATTTCTTTTCCATCTTTTATTCCAGGGTACCAAGTTCCGGTTTCATCAATTACGCCGTGCATCCATAATCCGGCAACGAAAATTTCTCCATTGTTTTCGTTTATAATAATATTTGGATCAGATACGCCATTCCATTTTTGCCCCAAGCCTCCAAATTCACCCATATCTATAGCTACTTCAAAGGGTAACCATGAATGCCCACCATCTAGACTTCTTGATACACCAATATCCATATGGCCTTGTAAGTCCCTTCCTGATTCGTATCTTGCATCATAAACAGAAACTAAAGAACCATCTTTTGCAGTAATAATTCCAGGAATCCGACTGGTATGTACTCTATCTTGTTTGTGTCTTCGAACTGCAACAGCATATCTATGAGAACTTGATTTTAGATCTTGAAATTTTATTTTTTTACCGTTTAACTTTAATGCATCATAGGATATATCAAGGGGCGTAAGCAGATTTTTCACAGGAGGTACCTGTACACTCAACCAAAAATAGTTTGCGCCCTTTTTAATATTTGTGACTGCCATTAAGTTAGTTTTTGCTTTTTGGAACACTTGTGATTGAAGTTTCTCAAATTTTTCTTTGTTTCCATCTTTTAATAAAGTAGTGTCGGTATTTGATTGCCATAACTCAATTTGTTTTACAATTTGGTTATTGAATTTATCAATGGTGATTGGCAATTCGATTTTTTGATTGTATAAAGCAATGTCGCTGTGAATAACATATCTTTTTATGACATTAATGGATTGGTCTGCCAAGATTGGCAACTGGTAAGTTTTTATGTCAACACGTAAATTTTGTGCTATGGCAATGTTATTTAGAAAAAATAATATTAAGCTGATTTTTAATGTATTTAGTCTTATCATCCTTTAAGCTTAGGTTTTTTTGATTAGTTATTTAGTACTTATGTACTACAAATAAAAATAATAAAAAAATATAAGACATCCATAGGATATCCTATATTTTTTTTATTTATTTAAATATTCATAATGAGGTCTTAGGTGTTCTCGCATTGCTAAAACAAAATCTTCCTTACTGCCTGTTTTCAAAATATTAACCAAATCTGCATGGGTAACATTTGATTTAATGCTTCTATTCTCGTTCTTTAAAACGTAATCGAAGACAGGTAAGAGCATAATCTGGAACCTTTTTAAGGTGTCATTTCCTGTGATTTCATAGAGTTTTCCATGGAAAGCTATTTCACTATTCACTCGAAATACATCATTATCCCCTGATTTTTCTTTTTTGATTATACCTTCTAATTCTTTTATATCCTTATCAGTCTTCCTAAGAAATAATAAATCTGCCAATCCAGACTCTAAAACCAAACGGAGTTCAAAGAGGTTTTTTAAAGTTGATGTATCCATGAATTGTGGGTTAAGTACCCGTTCAAATGAACCTAAAATATCTGGGCTAGTTAAAACCATTCCTCTTTTCTTTTTAGACTCGATTAATCCTAACATTCTTAATCTGCTCAATCCTTCCCTTAATACATTTCTACTAACTCCTAATGCCTCAGATAAATCCATTTCAGTTGGTAAAACATCCCCTGTTTTCAGTCCCTTTTTATCTAAATATTCGCGCAATTGAATTTCAACTAAATCCGCCCGTGTATTGACCTCAATGGGTTTTAGGTCATTCATCAAATCCTTTGTTGGCATGTAAATGGTATTAAATTACTTTTATGTTCTACAAAATAACATAAAAGTTATGATTAAAAGTTAGTAATATAAAAAAAATGTTAAGAAAACCCAAGAAGTTGTGACTAGCATCTGTCACATTTATAAGGACTTAATCCAATTTAAGTTTATGTGATGATAATCTATTGAATGTCTTCTGTTAATAGCAGTTCCTGCAGATGGATTATCAACTTGTTCGACTAATATTCCGATTTCTACATCATTTATTTTAGTCATGCTGGAATAACCACCATAACCTAACCTGCATAAACTTTCTTGTGAAATTTGATGGTAAGTCAACTGTTTAGAAGCAAACCATGATTTACCGTCATCATTACTTAAACGAATAGTCATATTACATCGATCTTTCATACTGTCACCTTCATTATTTGCAGAATTCAAAAACACCATCAAATTCGGATAAAAAGATTGACGGAGAATAGAGCCTTGACATCTTGGATCAATCAAATTTGGGTCAGATATAAAATTTGAAAATCCACCTTCAATAGAGCCCCTTGAGGTATATCTTGTTTTTCCTTTATTCCAAATATTTGTTACAGCACGATCATTTCTTAATAACAAGCCACTACTAAGTTCAACAATACTACCTTCAAAAGTATTTTTAGGTATCCTTTGATATTTCCAAGTCACTCCATGGTCATCGCTATAAATATTTCTTTCACCAGCTGGTATAATTAATCTACCCTTTGTGTGACCATTTTCAATTTGAATTCCAGAACCTGGGCCAACAGCATCCCACACAAAATCTTTTGGAACTAAATCTTCTGTTCTATCGACAGGATTTGACCATGTTGTCCCATTATCATCACTAAACATAGAATAAACCCTTCTGTCGCCCCATTGAGAAACTTCTGGGTAGTATTTTCCATTAAAAGTACCTCCATGTTGACTATGTTTATCAGAATTCCAAGAGAGAAAAATCCAAATTTTATTTTTTTCAAAATCTGTAACAATGGTAGGATTTCCCCAAGTGCCCTCCCCTTCATGTACTAATATTCTTAACGCGGACCAAGTTTTTCCTTTGTCAGAAGACGTTTTTGCCACTAAATCAATATCACCATAATCTAAACTGCTCATTTTTCTTCCTTCAGCAAGTGCAATTAAATCACCATTGGGAGCTGTGACTATACTTGGAATGCGATAAGAATGATAACCATCCTTTCCTTGTTCAAATATTCTCACATTCTCTTTAATTATTTTATTATCCTCTTCATCAGGAATAAAAGGTGTTTTCTCAAATTTTAAAACAGAAGTTAATCCAGTATCTTTATCTGTACAAGATAATAATGTAACGACGAAAAGGGCATTGATTATTAAAAACAGGTTATTTTTCATAAGTAATAATTCCTTCAAATGGTGTATTTATTCCTCCCTCGGTAGCAATCAAGATTTTGCCTGATGGTAAAAGTACTGCATCTAGATTTCCTACTGGAACTAGGTAAGTATTATAAGCCATCTTATCAAACAAAGGGCCTTGGTTTATAAATGATTGATTTTGTTGATCTCTTGTGAAAAGTGTTGGGGAATTGGCATATACAGGACTCATTCCATACGAACGAACATCCGTTCCCCGTCCTAGTGGGGAAACATAAAATAGTTTTCCAGCATCATTTTGGACAAGGACAGAAGGAAAAGTATGACCAAAATCTCCTGTATTGATTCCATTTGAAAAAGATGTTGCGGTCGTCCATGTGGTACCTCCGTCGGAACTATAAGAAACCATTTTATTTCTTGGGGTAACATTACTGTGCGATAGTAACATCATCAATTTACCGTCGGCCAACTCCACTATTGATGGATTTCTTAGATTGCTTCCTAGGATTTCGCCACCTAATTTCCACTCTAAGCCATTATTATCTGATATGGCTACTTGTACTCTATTGGATCCAACATTCATTGGTAATATTAATCGGCCTTTATTATTGGTGCTTTTTAAAACTATTCCATGACCAGAACCTAATTGGACATCCACTGATTGGGTCTTTATTTGATTGGTGATGTCTTGTTCTCCTGACCAAGAATTTCCATTATCGTTAGAAATGCGTTGATAAATTTTTTGTTGGCCTGGCTCAAGTATAAAAGAGGTGCCATTTTGTATATAGTCAATCTTGCTATAATATAAAAAGAGTGTTCCAGTGTTGTTTTTTAATATTTGTGGATAAGCATAAGTATCATTAGAATTTTCTCCAGCAATTACATCAATTTCTTTGGACCAGGATTTTCCTCCATCAGAAGATCGACGTAAGATAATATCGGTATTAGCTATAGGTCTAGAAGTTTGAGCGACTCGTTGATAGGCATTTTCATAACTTCCCCTCCCTTCAGCAAATAACAACAAATCGCCATTATTATCTGTTGTTAAAGCTGGACGTTGGATAAAATTATAATTGAACTCTTTATTGTAAAAAGCATAATTGACTGTAAATGCTTCTTGAGATTCAATATAAAAATCATGAATAGTTAAAAAGTTTCTCCATGGCCGAATACTGGGCGTATAAAAAAACAGTTTTTGTTCAGGCAATTGCATTTTGAAACACAGTACACCATTTATTTTTATATAGAATAAATTATCTACTATTGCGGTTTCAAATTCAGCAGGAACGCCAGGTGTTATAACCTCGTTAACAGTTGGCCATCCTGCTTCTGGATTTACTGAAAAAGTTCGTTCATAAAAATCAAGGAAAAACTGAGGCGCAATGTTTGAAAATCCATCAAAACCGAAAATAAACTCTCTTCCGTTCTCCCAGCTATTTCCAAGTACAATACCAGCTGCGGTACCATTAAATGTTCCAATGGTTGCTTTAAAGTACATATAGAAGTTTTTTCCTTTTCCTACAGGAACAAAATATTTGGATACAGCATAATTATTGCGATAACTATTCTCTCTTCCACCCACATGATCCGCATTAGTAATAGGATAAGGATTTCTATGTTGGATTAAACGCATGCCATTCTGTTCTTGCACCCATGAAATGGTGTCTCCACCAGCATAATAGTCCGTAAAACCTTTAAACAAAATTTTTTGTAGATCGGGTTTACCGTCTTTCATTAACCAAATGCCCGCCATTCTATTTTCATCAAATGGAAACGGGAGGGAGTCAGGAGTAATTTTTTCTTCTTCATAAGGGCCAGGAAAATCCCAGTGTTGCTCTTTATAACAGGAGTTGAAAATTATTAAACAAATGCTACAGCCTAATAAATATTTAATTATTTTTTTCATTTCTAATCAATTTGGAATTAGATTTCAATTATTTACTAACAGGTAAATACCAGCTCTTTTGATCTAGAAGTTTTTGGTACACAGAATTTCTATTTTCTCCATTATATTTAGAAGCTACCTTTTCTGCTAAAATATTTTTCCCAATTAACTGTGACCATAACATAAGGTCATACCAACGTTTACCCTCAAATGCAAATTCCCTTGCACGTTCTGTGAAAATAATTTCTAACATCAATTCTTTATTTGTATAATCTATATCTGTTGGTAAATATTTTACCAACCCACGAGATTCACGAATCATATTGATAAAATTGAAGGCCGAGGCATAATCATTTAGATGTAAATCAGCAATAGCTTTAAGTAGCCATGCGTCAGCAGAACGGAAAATCTGCCAGCTAGCATTGCTTTTATAGGCGGGTCTCCTTGAAGAAACATTATCTAATCCGATATATTTCCAAATAATTGTGTCTTGGTCAAAAACTTTATAACTAAAATTTGTCCGAACATCCGAACTTTCATGGGAAAATATGGTGTTTATTACGTGGGATGATGGTTTTAAAAAATACTTACCTCCTTCTTGTGCTAAGTTTGAAGTAAATTCTTGTAACCTATTGGTTTCAAAGCTGTTGTCGAATCTAAATCCCAAAAGAAACATGCTGTGCTGAGCTGCAAAACTAGCCGTAAATTGATTTGGCCATGCTCCTGCTGTACCTAAAGAATGTTGATTGTTTACTATCGGAGAATTACAAAAAGCTGAGGCGGTTTGATATTCACCAAGCCAAATGGCAATTTCTGCTGCAAAAGTTGCTGCAGTAGGTTGGGAAACTCGGCCATACCTTTCCTCAGAAGGAAGCGTTTCATTGTTCCACATAAAGTTTAAAGGCAACATCCCGAGAACACTTAAAACATCATTATAAATCATTCTCCAAACCTCTTGTTTATCTTTTGGGAATTTTAATAAACCACGAAGTTCAGTTGAGGTTATTTCAGATGTTTTGCGATTAATGGTATTTCCCTTTTCATCTATATATGAAACCTCTTCTGCATAATCAGATCGAATAATTGGAAAGTTTTCAAATGTACGCACCAAATAATAATAACATATTGCACGAAGTAAAACAGCTTCTGCATAATATGCATTTGCACTTTTAGGCAATAGCTTATCATCTTTATTAGTTACATCATAAACCTTTTCCATCTGCCTATTGCATCGTGCTATGGTTTCGTAAATATTATTGTAATCAGCAAAGGGATTTTCAATACTAACATTATTGATAACAAACTCATTTATATAAGGCATTGGTTCAGTTTGACCTGTAGTAACCATATCTGCTCGAGCATCTCCCCACAAAAGAAATTTGTGGACATCTCGAGTTAATGGAGCATACATTCCCAACGCTGATGCATTGAGGTCTTTTTGGCTTTTATAAAAATTATCTTCCACAACTGAATTATAGGGTTCCACGTCGAAAAAGGAAGAACAAGATGCCATAAGCGTTATAAAAAATAGACTAGGGATTAGGGTGTATAAGCGAATGCGATTTTTCATAAATAAAAAATTTTGCAAAAATTAGAATGAAGTTTTAAGACCTAGTTTGAAGGTTTTGCCTAAAGGAGGAGCACCAAAGTCTATATTTCTTAATAAGGAAATGTTCAAGCCATTTACTTCTGGATCGAAACCGGAATATTTTGTCCAAGTAATTAGATTGTCTGCACTTAGGTAAATCATTATATTTTTAAAAAACTGTGATGGTTTACCCTTTATGTTATAATGGAGCGAGCTTTGTTTTAATTTTAAGTAACTTCCATCTTCTACCCAAAGAGAAGAAGATGCGCCGTTATTTGAAGGGTCATCTAAAACTGCTCTACTCAAGCCGTTACCTGTTTCATCATCCGATCGCCAGCGGTTTAGAACGGATGGGTCTTGATTGGCAAAATCCTTCATAAGATGCATTTGCTGCTTAAAGCTATTGTATATATCTGCACCCTGAGAAAAATTGAAAAGAAGGTTGAGTCCAAAATTTTTATATTGGAATGTTGTCGAAAAATAACCAAAAAATTTAGGTAAACCCGTTCCTATGATTTGCTTATCTAAACTGTTAATTATTCCATCATTGTTGATGTCCTCTATGACATAATCTCCTGGATGATATACTGTGCCATCTGATTTTTTTAAATTAACCTCTGATTCATTCTGAAATACTCCTAATACTCTATATCCATAATAGGATCCCAATTGTTCTCCTTCTTTCGCAATTCCAGTTATATTGCCAATTGATTGTTCAATTGCACCATTTGGTAGAGAAGTAACTTTATTTTTTAACGTTGAAACTGAAGTTGATAAATTCCATGCTATGTTTTCTTTAGCAATGATTTGTGAAGTCAGACCTAATTCAAGCCCTTGGTTAGTTATTGATCCAGCGTTTTCAAATCTATCTTGCAATCCTAATTCGTTTAGAATGGTTTTATGAGTTATAAGATTGGTAGTATGCTTAAAATAATAGCCTAAATTTAATTGTAATCGATTTCCAAATGGCGTTATAATACTTTGTATATCATAATTGTCAGTTATTTCGGGACGAAGACTTGGGTTTGCAATATTACCAAAATATACACCTCCATATCCGAAATAGTTTTCAGGATAATACTGGTTAAAATGGTAGAACCCTCTAACCTCATGGTTGCCAGTTCTATTGTAACCTAAATTTATACTCCATTTGTTCAATGGTTTTTCCTCCAATATATAAAAGTAAACTTTTGCGCCTGGGTAAATATTCCAGCGAGAATTTGAACCAAAATTTGAGGAACCTTGGACATTCAAAGAGGCGTTAAGACTTATTCTTTCATTCCAATGAAGAATACCTTCAGCAATGTAACTCATTAAATTTGATCTATACCTTGTGTTCGAAGCGCTATCAACAACCCCTTGTTGTAGTGTCTCGAAATCATCAGTTCCAGCGTTTATCTTTCTTCCAAATACACTTTTCTCTTCATAGGTTTCAATTGCTGCTTGTATGCTTGTATTATATTTTAGGTTTTCTGATAATTTCCCTGAATTGGAAAGTATACCATTCCAATTCAAATAAAATTCACTTGAGCTTCTTTGAGAGTTTTGTCGGATTCGGTATAAGTCAGGGACAATTCCTAATGCTGGCCGAAATTGTTTTTCAGATAAATTGAAATAAGAAATTGAAAGATCTGATTTCAAATCCCAAGCACCTCTAATTTTCCAGTTTACTCCCATTACTCCATCAATTCGATTAAATTGATTTTTGTTAGAAAGGTTGTTAACAAGGGCAAGGGGATTGCTTAATCCAAGCGTGTCAACACTCGCCAGAATTCGACTCTGACTACCATCAGCATTTACGAAATTAGTTCCTAAAAATGGCGCTTTAGCACTTGCAATATAAATGGGGTGCGTGTTATAATCGGATCCAAACTCTTTATAATGCCCACTTGTGTTCGTGTAGGATAAATTGTTGTAAATAGAAATGTTTGGAGCCAACTGATAATCTAAATTAAATCGAAGACCAATTCGTTCAAAATTAGTTTCTTTTATTAAACCCTCCTTATTGGTATAGCCAACAGCAAAAAGATAATTTGCATCACCATCACCGCCTTTAAGTTTCAGGTGATAGTCTTGAAATACACCATCCCTTTTAATCATGTTTAACCAATCATTTTGAAAATTATATTTTGGATTACTTTCAGAAAATATAGGGTGTTGGTCTAATTGGGCTGGCGACATTCCTTCTTCTTGAAATCTAGACCATAAATAGGCTTTCATGCTTTGAGCATCCAATCGTGGCACGTTTAAATTGGAGGAGATTAATCCATAATTAGCTATGAAATCAACTTTCGTTCCACCAAATTCACCTCTTTCTGTATGTATTTCTAATATACCGTTGGATCCTCGACCTCCAATTTTTGGCATTTCAAAACCAGAGGAAAGAACTTGAATATTATTGATGTCATTTGGGTTTAAAAAACCTAATCGATCTGGTTCAAAAGTACTTAAGAAAGTAGGATTTGCCCCAGAGTATCTCATAGGAATTCCATCTATATAAATTAAAGGGCTACTGGATAAATTAATACTATTTAGCCCACGAATCATCAATACTGGGCTGGCTCCTAGATTCCCACTTTCCGATACTGATATGTTGGGCTTTTCATATAGTTTCCCGACAATAGATATGGTGGAAGGGGCAATATCCAAACGATGTAGACTGTCTACTGTCGCAGGTTTTGCGGCTATATTTTGGGCATAAATACTGCTATTTGCCATAAGAATAGCAAAACAGATGGATATGATATATTTTTTTGTAAACATGATATTTAATAGTCCAACAGGTTAATTTATAGGGATGAGTTCCAGAATGTCCAATAATAGGTCACAGCAATAACCAGGAGATTTATTAGTGCCAAAATCAAGAAATACAAAATTCAATTTTACGTCAGATCTTTCTTGAACTGTAATATCTCCACAATAATTAAAAACAAAGTAACTGTACTCTTCAAAATCTCCATCTTTTTTGGCGAAATCCGTTAATTCTTTGACGATTTCCTCATTATAAATAGTCATAAATTTTCCTCTTGTTGCTGCCATTCGCTGCATAATTCTAATCCTATATTTACCAGCAGGAACATCTGGAACTGTAAGCCAAAAATAATCCCCAGCTTGAGTGGCATCAAATTGAACAATCATTAGTTTTCTGTCTTGATGATAACTTTGAGTCCCATTATTGAGTCTTATGGAAGCTGGTGGCGAAGTAAAAACATTTTGCTTTCCATAATTACTTCCTGGGGGATATAGGTTTAATCTTATTTTAGAAGGAACTGCTGGTGTAATTTGAAGGGGAGTGTCTAAGCTATGATATATACCATTTTGACCAATTTTATCGATTCCAAAATTAGCAGATTGATTAAAGCTAAATTTTCCATTAACTTGATATTTCCCATAGTTATCTACAGAAAAAGAAAGAGCCTCTTTTTTATATAATGGATAAAATCTTTGAGCAGTTAATAGGTTAAGATAATATCCAGAATCAGGGATAATATGGTAAGATGCCCAATCTTTTAAATTTTCTATTTCATTTTTATCAAAATTGCTTTTTTTAAGAGCATCATCAGTTTCGATTAACAAAGTAACCACGCTATCTTTTAGATATTTCGTAAGATCTGTTTCTTCAAAAATAGACAGCATAGTATTATACTTTCCACTTTCAACTAGCATATCATAAATTGAAGATGTAGGAGGAGGTAAAACGGCATCTAGAATATTGATAAATCCATTGTTGAAATTTATATTGCTTTCGACAATAGTCGCCACATTATTCAGTTTAATGGCATTATATGATTCACTAATATCGGCGATTAGATATTTTAAGCTATAGGATGTTGGGGAAGGTAATGGGCCGTGAGTAAATTCATTAGTATTGATTCGTTTATCCAGAAGATGGTATTTAAAATATGAAATCCAGAATTCTTTAGGGGCGTCTTTAATTTTTTTAATTGGTTTTCCATCTAAAATTAGAGTTTGAAACAATTTTTCAAATGCCGAATTATTTGGAGCGAATAGAGTATAAGAACCTGCAGTTTTCAATAAATTTCTCTGACCGACATACTCTGTCAATTCTTTGAACACACTTAATGTTTTGCTGCTATCTAGAAAATCCATGATCTGAATTTCATCAGTTGTATCGTATCGTATATCTGAATATTTATCCTTGCACCCAAAGTGGATTAAAAATGCAAAGCTTGAAATCAATACCCAAACATATAGCTTTTTGAGGTTCACCATGATTCAATTTATTTTATGTTTTTATTTATTCTTGTAATAATCCTTTTGAATTAATGCTTTATTATTTTCGATTTCTGTTTCATGATACGGCAAGAACCAACTTTCTGAATTCAGAAGACGAGCTTTAATTACCTGATATTGGATTTTTAAAGAATTATTTTCTGCAGTTTTTTCTAACAATACACTTTCCATTCCTGGCCTACGCGCTATACGTACTGCAGCGAACCATTCTTTTCCTTCAAATCCCAGTTCGAATTCTCGTTCCATTAACAGAAATCGCATAAATTCTACATCAGTTCCCATTGCTCCAGGGGTTAAGGCAGGAATATCACAATGCTTTCGGATTAAATTTATTCTTTCCTCAGCTTCTGCATATCTTCCAAGTTGGGCTAATGCTTCTGCTTCGATAAAAAGAATTTCTCTATATCGGTAAAAGATATAATTCATGTTTCTTCCTCCCGAAGGTCTATAACTTGGAACATAAGGAGTTTGTCCAGTCATTTTATATATCTCATATCCGGACCCCGCTGAATAATTTACAGGGGTCATATTAAAGGCTGCATAATTTTTTAAGCGGATGGTATCTGCACTCCAATTGATAAGATCTTGGGGAGGATAAAGTTCGAGGCCATCAATTTCAATGTTGATAGAGTTTGCAAGATATTTGGCGCCAGCACTAGTAGGTTGAAAATTTGCAAACCAACCGTATATTGGAGAATAGAAACCTGTCTGTAAGTATTGATATTCAAATATACTTTCACTCGAGTTTCCTGGATTAAATATGCTAAACCAATCTTGAGGATCCACAAGCTTAGATTTGTAGTCTTCTAAAGACTCGCACAATTCAAGGCTTTCTTGGTATTGATTTCTCCAAAGTTTAACATCAGCCCAAATTGCTCTAACTGCATTTTTGGTTATTCGACCAAAGCGATCATTAATATTCTCAAAATCTGAGGCAGTATTAGCTAAGGCCTTTTCCAGATCCTTTTCTATAAAGTTTAGTACTTCTTCTTCTGCATGGGCCGCTGTATTGAATATTTGAGCATCTGATTCATAAGGTTCTTCCATGATTGGAACTTCTTTAAAGGCTCGAATTAAATAGAAATAATTCAACGCACGTAAAGCATAAGCTTCTCCCATGAACATTTGAAGTTCACTTTCTTTAAATGTCTGATCATTTTGTAGGGCGGTTGGGGCATTTTTAATAAATGAATTTATCCAGTTAATTCCCGTATATACTGATGCCCAACGAACTAAACCATTTGTCGGATAAATGTCATGTACCATGAACTGTCGATAATCGTTGCTAAACGAAGATCCAGGACCAGGGGTATATAGACTAGATCTTATGTCGCCCCAAACTTGAAATATATTGATGTTGTTATGAAGAGTAGCATACATGCCATTTCGTGATGCTAGAACCTGTTCTCTATTTTGCCAATATTCATCATGTACCAATTTGTCTGGAACTTCAACATCTAAAAACTTATCACAGGAAAGTAGTGAGTAGGAAAAAATGGCCAGGAAACATATAATTAATCGATTCATGCTATAATTTTTTATTATTCATTATAAATTAAACCTAAAGCCAAAAGTATATTGTTTAGGTGGAGCCGTGTAATTATCATCGATTCCGAAGAGGTAAACAGAGCCTTTTATTGGGACTTCTGGATCTACACCTAGGTAATTTGTCCAAGTGAGTAAATTAAATCCGGTAACAAATAGGCTTAATTGTCTAATTCCCCATTTTTTTAAAAGATCATTGGCTTCATAAGTAAATGACAAAGATTTTAATCGCACATATGAACCGTCTTCTACCCAACGCGAGGAAGCTATCCGGTTCCAATCGC
Source organism: Sphingobacterium tenebrionis (assembly GCF_037126265.1). Lineage (NCBI taxonomy): Bacteria > Pseudomonadati > Bacteroidota > Sphingobacteriia > Sphingobacteriales > Sphingobacteriaceae > Sphingobacterium > Sphingobacterium tenebrionis. The sequence continues at coordinate 26,379 of NZ_JAYLLN010000027.1, read as the reverse complement.
TACTTGGTTGGGCCCTGGGCATGTCCGTTTTATCTCCCTGTCTTCGCCATCTGGAAAGAATGGATTGTGCTTGATTTTTGGAATCAGACATTTCTTCCATTATGATTCGAGAACCATTGATAATGTCATTGCCAAATTGATATTGAAGGTTTAATGCCAAGGTAAATTGTTTATACCCAAGCGTATTATTCCATCCACCAAAAAAAGTTGGATTGGCATTTCCGATCTGTACTCGGTCAAGTTGGTTGATTATCCCATCACCATTTAGATCTTCATAAATCATATCTCCCCCTTGAAACTGGTGCCCGGTTACAGAACCATATCTCATTATTTTCGGTGTTACTCCGTCTGCTTCAAATATTAAATTTCCTAGTGGATCCTTTAAATAAGCGTCTTCATCATGAGCATAAACTCCCAAAGCTTTATAGCCATAAAACGCACCGATAACATCTCCTTCCTGTAATTTGGAGGCGAATCCATTTCGAGTTGCGGAGAATGAAGAGGCATCAAAATTAGTTGGCAATTCAATGAGTCTATTTCGATTAAGTGCAATGTTAAAAAAGGATTTTAATCGTGGCTTATCTTTTTGTGCCTTTAAAACATCAATGGTAATCCCAAGTTCAATTCCTGAATTTTCTACTTTTCCGAAATTCACAAATTGGTTTTCATAACCTAAAGTACTTGACAGCGTTTCTTTTAAAAGAAGATCGTTGGTTGTTCTTTTATAAATATCAAATTGTCCACTTATTCTATCCTTTAAGAAACCAAAGTCTAAGCCTAAATTGTACTCTGTTGTTCTTTCCTCTTTGATGTTTTCATACGCAAACTTATCCGGATAAATATAAGTTTCGCCTAAATATCCCTCTCTTGTTGCATATGCTATGTCATATATATTATTAATTCTTGGAAGGTTTCCTGTAATTCCAAAGGCAAACCGAGGCTTAAGGGATGAAATCCAGGGTAGTTTTTCGAAGACTTTTTCTCTTGTTAGATCCCAAGCAGCACCAATAGCAGGAAATACGGTATAAGCATTTTTACTTCCATATCTTGAATCACCTTCAGATTTTGCAGTTGCAGTAATAAAATATCTGTCCATTAAGGCGTAATGCCCTTGAATGAACATGCCTATATATCGTTGATCAGAAAAACCGCCGCTAATAGAAGATATCCTTGCAGATGCATCTGCGGATTTTAAATGTGGTGAACCGCCATTGAAATAGCGTATTTCCATATTATTACTTTTGTCCATACTAAGGTTTGCCACCCCCGTAATTGTTAAGCGATGATTTTCTGAAGTTATTGGTTTCCATAATAATTTGTTTACATTGTTTACCAATAATTGGTAACCTTCCGACTGAAGACCAGCGTTATAAAAACTCTCACCAGGGATAGCATCTGTTGCAAAGCTTGGCAAAAAATAATCGTCAGATGCTTCACGAAAATCGGTAGAAACTTGCATGTTGAATTCTAAGTTTTCAAGTACTTTGTAATTAAGACTTGTTGAAGCCATTAGCCTGTTTGCTTTAGATAAAAATTGTGAATAATCGATGATAGCCAAAGGGTTATATCTTGAATAGAAAGATACTGAAGTGGCATCCCGATCCACAAAATAGTCTAATCCATTTTTAGAATACATAGGAAAATAGGCAGGAATTTGCCTTGCAATTCGTAATGGATTCATTTCGTTGTCTCCATTTATGTTATATGGATGCTTTGTGCCACGTTTATCAGTTAGGGAATTGGTATATGTCAAATCTGCTGTTACAGCAAATTTATCAGAGACACGATAATTTAGATTGAACCGAGTGTTAAATCGATCATATCCGGTACCTTTTGTTGTTCCATATTGATTGGTATAACCTAATCCCCAATAATAATTTATCCGATCACCACCACCACTTAATGATGTGTTATATTGCTGGTATATTCCTGTTCTAGTTATCGCATCTATCCAATTGGTATTGTTGTTAAATTTCCAAGCATCTGCACGTGTTAAATCGCCTCTTAGCTCTGGAAGAGCAGTACCATTATCATTTCCCCCTGTCCAACGCTCAATGGAATAAATACGATGTTCATCACCATTTAACATTGGGATAGTGCGAGGAACTTCCGAAATTGTAAAACGGCCATTAAAATTGAAAATAGGTTTTCCTCTTTTGCCTCTTTTCGTTCGGATTACAATTACACCATTCGCTCCTTTTGAGCCATATAATGCAGTAGCAGATGCATCCTTTAAAATATCTATTGAAGCTATATCCGCAGGGTCAAGGTCGCCGATGGGACTAAACCCAAAATCTGATATACTCTGTACAGAGTAATTATTTCCTATTACTTCTGCACCATCAATTATCCATAATGGATCATTAATTCCAGATATACTGGATATCCCTCTGATACGTATAGAGGCAGCTGCACCAGGATCACCACTGTTTGATACTACCTGAAGACCAGGCGCCATCCCTTGTAAAAATTGATCAACAGAGACTTCTGGAAGATTTTCTATCCCTTTCATGTCTACTGAAGCAATAGAACTCGAGAGTTCTCTCTTATTTATATTCACAAAGCCTAAATCAGCATTTGGTTTTGAAGTTGCGACGATTTCAACTTCTTCAATCTGTTTTTTATCAACCATCATAATAATGGTTAAAGAGGAAGATACATTTGAAAGCTTAATCTCTTGTTTTAAATAACCTACATTTGAAAAGACAACTTTTGTTGCATTTGCTGGTATGTTTACTTGAAAACTTCCATCCTCTTCGCTTTTATGTGCACTTAAGATTAGATCATTGTTGTTGACAAATAGAATGGAGACTTGTCCAAATGGATTTGTTTGTGATTGATCATAAACTTTCCCTATTAATTGCTTTTGCAAAGCAAATGCATTTTGAGTCATGAGTTGTATCATGGAAATTAGAATACAGCACCAACGAGTAAGTTTGTACATAACGGTCAGGTAAATTATTATAACACTTTATTTATTACGTGTAGTACGCCATTACTTCCTTGTACATTGCTTGAAGAAGGTATAGGGTATGCCACATTATTTTGAAATTGAATTGAGAAAGTATTCCATGCACCAGAAAAGGTTAAATATTCTCCTTTTTTATTAGTTAGTTGACCTGTGAAAACACCATCAGTAAATAAATGCCTGTTTGTTACAATATGTCTATTAATCAGGTTTTTAGCAGCCTCAGCTGTTAAACTAGAAGGGCTTATGCCTGCAGCTGAAAGCGCCGCATTGGAAGGTGCAAAAACAGAATAGGTAAAGAATCCTGTGAGCTGAAGTTCTCCGGCCATTAAGGCTTTATCAACAATGGCTTTAAAGGATGATAAATTGCTGTTAGACTGGATTTTTTTCCAAACAGTATTATTAATATCTAACCTATCCAATGGATTTAAAAACCCATCAATTTCATATATAGAACCAGTTGGTTTTTCCCAAACAGGGCTTTTGGTAATTAGATTCACGGAATGTCCAGTGTGATCAAAAAATTTATTATCGTCAAATAAGATATAGCCTTCATCTGTAGGATAAAATCGTTTTTTAAATCCACCGTCAGTAAGGACATTAAAATGAAATATTCCCGCTCTACACTCTTTTAATCTTTTCTCTAATTGTATCTGATCCATATCTTGAGCAAAAGGGGAACCCCATATTTCATCGCTTTGAACTAAGAGTGTTTTTGGACTATGCTGATAAAACAATACATCCACAATTCCAGCGCCTAATCCTTTATTTGTCATCATCCAATACCATTGGTTGTATATTTTATATTTCATCATGATACCTGAACGAACGCTGCTCATTTCTGGAGATTCCATTACTCGGTTAGTTTTATAAATAAATGAATTACTTGCCGGGGTTGTTCCAATAATAGATTCTAATACAGGATTGCCAAATAGAATGTAACCTGTTAATGCATTCCATTGGGGTTGGTTTCTTACTAAGTCTGAATGGTACCATAGATTAGCATGTACTGAAGAGCGGATTAGAGAATACATCACATGTTTAGGAACGGAGTCTAATGTGTTATCTATAAGATCCATATAAGGTTCGAAATATTTTTTAATCGCATCATCAGTAGGAGCGAATAATGTAGATAGCGTGTTTTCATCAGCTAAATTTCGCCCAAAGGAAAAGTTTTTATATAATGTTGTATCTACATTTCCTTGTTCGTCTACTTCTCCAAGAACATACTGAGAATGTCTTTCAATCCAACTGCTAAAAATGGAAAGATCTGGGTCTTCGGAAATGGCTAAATCAGTCCGTAAACTTGGAAATAATGGGGAGTCCAGAATATGAATGACACCATTTCTAGCTCCAATATCACATTGTGAAGTGGATATTTTTACTCCTTCTATATAAAAAGATTTATCCCCTTTTTTTTGATAGTTAAATTCAAAATCTTCCCCTTGTATAGTAAAGAAAGAAGGTGAAAAAATTCTAATATTTTTTCCAATATTTTTTCCTTCAGATCTAGTTTTATAATTAGTTACCCTACTCTTGTTAATAAGGTTTTCTGTAGAGGTGTATCGTTTTTCAAGATCATAAGTATAATACATTCCATTAATAAAATGATAATTAATATAGGCCCTAACTTCGGTAATAGGTACCTGGTCTAAGGAATTATAGTTGAGTTCATCCAAAAAATATGCGTTTAAAAATTCGTCTTTTGGAGCCAAACAAGTATATATAGCAGATTCACTTAAGGATTTTCTCAAATTGGCACGATCAATTAATGAAATAAAAAGTTTGAATTCTCCTTTTTCTTCCAAAACCTCGAGGATGTTGTTGCCTAAAGTGCTTTCGGGATCATAATATGTGTCGAAGGTTTTGTTACAGGCGCACAAGGTCATCAGACTCAATATCAATAATAAAGTATAACAACGTAAAATAGTAGTATGCATAGCAATTTACTTAGGTTTATAATATCTTTTGTTTGTTATAATTGATTCATAATCAACGAATATAAATTATATTAATGTTGTTATGTACTACAAATATAAATATTACTTTTAAAAAATCAAGGCTTTGAATTTTATTTTTATATTATCAAATTGTTTTTTAATTTTTTACTAATAGTTATATAGTATTGTGATTATGGTTGCTTAGCCTTTCGGTATTTATTTTAAAGGAAATTAATCTTTTAGTTTTAATTAATTTTGTGAAGTTAAGTTGGAAACGAATAATGAACAGTCTTATAAGTTAGGTTTATAATCCACAATTATTTAATTGTTAAATCTAAAACATCCCATCATTTCTCCTTTTCTTTTTGCTTAGTTTTAACCCATACCTTAAAAAAACTAACATGTTAAGACTAATCTCTTTATTTATCCTACTAACCCCTTTATTTTGCAATGCTCAAGGCAATTTGCAAATACAACAGAAAGTAGACTCCCTCAGAAAAACCACCATTATCGATGGAAATGACAAAGCAGTCTATCAAGTCTTCGATGATCTATTTGAAGAGATGTTACAGGCGGATACCATCAACCAGCAAATGCCGTCTATTAAAAAAGTAGGCGAACTAATACGTGATGAAAAATCTAGGAACTCCCATTTAATAAAATTGTTTTTTGGTTATCAGAATTATATATCCAACCCACAAGCCAGAAACAACACTAAATTTCAGGTTGATCTAATAGAGGCACTGAACATGGAAGTAAACGAAATTTATGGCAAACTTCCAGTTATCCTGTATATCTATCAAGCAGAAGCCTATAATGCGGATAAACGATATAAAGAGGCAGAGACATTAGTAGATAATGCCAGGGAAATCTATCCCAATGCCATTCCATTAAAAGTCTATCAGGCCATGGCCAAAAAGGATGAAAGCTTAAAACAGGAAGTCATTAAAGCACATCCCAACCATTGGATGGTTCAATTAAGATTGAAGGAATCAAAACCATAAGATGAAAATTAATCAAGCAATAAGTCAAAAGCAAAAAACCTATTAGATCAAATACAAAAGGTGCAATCTCCCGACTGCACCTTTCAAACACATTTTATTAAGATTATGAAATTGCTATTTTGAGAACCTAAAATTCGCAAAGTAATAGGTTATTTCCGCTGGCGGATTAAACGTCAATGATGGTTCGCCACCGATATTCATCGCGATCACCCTCGTATGACGGTTCATCAACGTATTCAGATCAATCGTAACATCAGTCCACTTCTGCAAATTCTCATCTGCGATCTTATAATCGTTCGCATTGGTGTTCCACAATTCCTGACCAAATGTACTTTCCGTATTAAAAGCCCATAAATAATTCATGAACCGTGGCCATAACCTCTGATAAGGTGCATATACCCCACTAATTGCAGATTTTGCAGGCGAATAGACCTTGAATTTCAAGAAACGATATTCCGGCAGGTTAAAACGGTACTCCTTAGGAAGCACAAACACGAATGTTCCGTTCTTTCCTTTCATCGTAGCCTTGATGGGGTTCACAATACCTGTACCTGCAGGATATGATGTGGCAGGATTCACAAGATCAAGTGCCCAGCTGTTAGCATCCTGAATCTTACCGTCCAAGAAGAAATTCATTGGGATCAGCGATTCGTTAGGAACAGTTACATATTCAATGACCCCAGCTGCTTCAAAAGGCTGCAGCAAATGGTCGATACCCATGGAATTTGGCACATATTTTACCTTTTTGATCAAGCCTAAGGTCAAGAGATCCACCATGGTCTGTGCATTCGCATCTGTAATCGGCGTTACTTTCCGAATAAAAGGTAAATAATCACCCCCTCCAATAGTTTTGCTGATGCTGTTGCGATTGTATGCCTGGGTTTTCAGGTCAAAAATATCACCACCTGTCAAATCCAGCTCCTCCACTCCGGAGAAATAGAAAAGATCCTGCAGGGTGTTGGTATGTACCGGGAAAGTCAGCTTTTTGATGGAAGCTACGCCATCCGCAGTGAAGGTAGTAACCCCGTTGGCGGCAAGGATATCCCGTTCGGCCGCATTAAATGGCGTTGAACCCGTTGGCATATTGATCGTCAATGGACTAACCAGTTGAACAGAATCCAAGATCGGTTTCCCATTCACCTTTGGTACAATATTGTAGGTCAATTGGATATTGAAAGGCTGTCCGGCGTTGAGGTTCGCTGCAAAGATCCGTGGGTTTCCCTCCTTATATCCTGTAACCTTCGTACCGCTTTTATCTGTGTACTCATACTTCATGCTGTTATAGTCCAAAAGGATAGAGGATAGGGACGTGGTCCAATCCAATACCGCGGCAGATGGCGAAGTTAGGATCCGGGGAGAGGCAACCACTAAGTTATCCACATCCCCTTTCGTATAAGGAATTACCGCGATGGTCTGAGGAACCGATTTATTGTTGAACTCGTCGATGGTATAGACCTTGATCCGGTATAACTTCGGCTGGGTCAGGTTTACCACATTTACCCAGGAAACCAAGGAGTCGATTACAATTTGTTTGTCGTCATATTCCACGATGGTCTTGCTGGATTTTCCCATGGAGATCTGGCTGGAAGGAAAGCGTCCTGCTTTCATCAGATCCAATTCCACCCGCTCATAACCTATTTTACTAACAATAGTGTCGTATTTTGCCGGATAGACCACCTCATTCGAATAGGGTTCAATGTTATCATACATGCCCTTACAGGAAAACATGGCCGCCAATACCCCAAACATGAAGAAGTAGCTTCCGATTTTGCTTGATATCTTTTTCATAATTGCAGGTTAATTAGATTTTTTACCATAAAGTGTAATCTCCGAAAGACAGTTGGCATCATCCAGCGTATAATTTCCGTTAAAACTCTTGACCGCTTCGTACCGGAACCAACGTGTTGGTTTGGTATAGGCAGGTTCATCCGGATACATATAGGCCATGTCGCCGGCTTCGCCCTTTTTCACAAACTCCAGTTCACTCAGTCCCAAAGGAACGATGATCTTGTTCTGGGAAACAAATTCCCAAGAATTGGTCGCATCATCCCAGATGTACATGTTGTACAATCCGACATTTTCGTTCCGGTAGTATTGCCCGCGATTGATATTGGCCAAACCTCCAGAGTGTCGCTGAACCGTGATAATCCGACTGAGTTCGTAATGAGCACCCAGATCAATGATAAAGTTCCAAGGCATATTCCCGTCTGCGGTCTTTCCGGTCTTTCCACGGCTATTGGTGTGCATAAAATTCAGGTTATCGCCACGGTCAATGATATCATCGATCACATACCGGTTCCTACCTTCATAGCCATTACCAAAAACCATTGGAACTCCTCCAATGGAATCGTTCGGGTTTGGAAGAACCCAGGCGCTCTTTTCGATCTTATTATCCTCATAAAGGGAAATCTGCCCCTTGTCGATTGTTTCTGTGATGTTTCCATAGGTATCTTCTACCCGAACCTTCACATCCACTTTCTCTGATGGATTAAGAAAGAGGTCGTTGATAAAACGGCGGTCCTTTTCCAGATTGGAAGAGAAAACCGAAGTCAGGGTTCTGGTTTCGCCATTCTGTGGAAAAGTGAAATCCACATACACATTGATGTTCTGCATCAATTCATTTTCCCAATCTAAAAAGAAGGAGCTGAAACCCGGTTTTACCTGTAAGGAGTTCGCCACCCTACTGAAGGCGGGCTCCAGAGGATTGACCTTTACATCCAATGCCTCCGATCGATTCCCTGTACGATCCACGGCAAATAACTGAACCGAATACTCGTCTGTGCTTGGAAACCCATAGACATCCAGGGAGTCCGTGAAATAAGAAGCGGCAAAGGTGAATTTCTTTCCTTTCGGATTGGTATAAATCGCTTCGACACCCATTAAATCCTCATCATTGGGCAGGGTATAATAAAATCGCGCACCCCCATAAAGAGGTTTGTAGGTCTTTAGGGTTACTTTTCCTGGAGGGGTGCTATCATCACTGTTCGGCTTGAAGCGCTCCACTTCCTTACAGGAAGAAAGAACGGCTATTCCGACTAGGAGGGATAGAATATTTATAGCTAATTTTTTCATGATCTTTCTGAATAAGTGTTGAATGGAATTACCATCCTGGATTTTGAATAAGTTGTCCATTCGTGTTCATTTCATTTAAACTGATTGGCCATAGACAATCCGTGATGGTGAATCTACGCTCTTGTTTTACCTCTAGGACAAAGAATGTTGACCCGGTGGTTCCGGTATGCGTCCATCCCCAAATAGGCGAGGAGAATGCCGAAGTCGCCCTTTTGTGACGCCACATATCCCAGAAATGAATACCCTCGAATGCAAATTCAATACTTCTTTCTTCAAGAATGATATCTCGCAAACCTTCTTTGGTCTGGTGTTTTCCAACGGTTCTTGCCAAGGATGGATCTGACCAAACATCTTCCACATTCGGCACACCGGCACGATTACGGATCTTGTTGATCTCGTCATACACCGCTTGGGATGGTCCGGTATACTCATTCATCGCTTCCGCTTTCATCAAGTATAGATCGGCCATACGGATGATAGGATATGGAAACTTGATCGTACGCTGCCAAGCCCCCGATTGGGACTCCGGATGAACGAACTTTTGGGTCCCGATACCTGTGGTCAGGTAATCCGTGGTATGTTGGGAAGAATTATATCCCCCATGAGCATTTCCGTACATCATGGTGTTGATCCTTACGGCATGTCCCCTCCAATATCCTGCTGTAATCCCCAAGTTGGCATAAAACCGTGGTTCCCTGTTCATGTAGAGTTTGATGGTCTCTGCACCGGGCTGCATATAGCCGTTCCAATGGTTATAGTCAGGTTCAGCAGCTCCTGGTGTGCGGATGATCTCATGACGGTTGTTGTAGTCATAGGATAGATCCTGATCGATAGGTAATCCGTTCTCGGTATAATAACGCTCGGCCATCTGATAGGTCGCTGCCATCCATTGCCAGGAGAAGGTGGCGGTATTGACCACCCCATCTCCGTATCCTTCCGGCAGACGGATGTTGGAAGAATGCGCCAGTTCCCCTTGTTCGTAATAGTCAAGGTTGGAGTTCGCCCAAACCAATTCCTTGTTCCAAGGATCTACGATCAACATCCTTAAATCGTATAGTTTTTGCATACGATCTTTGTTGCTTGCAAATGCCTCCCGATCGTAGATAAACGGTTCTTTTTCGTAATGGTAGAGCCCGATGCCATTGGCCTCGCATAAGGCAATGGATTCGTTGATGGCATCCAATGCTTCTTTCCATTTTTCCCTATTTTCCTCCAAAGGGAAGAACGGTTGGCCATCCTTATCGTAGAAATCGCCGAAGTATTCGCGGTTACCATTGAAGAATGGGCTGGCTCGGAAGAACAGTACCCTCGCTTTGATCGCTTTGGCGGCTACCTGATCTACCTGACCCAAGTTGTTGGAAGTGGCTCTTTCTACAAGATCTGGAATCGCTTCCTCCATTAAGGTTAAGATATAATTGAAACAATCCTCCACTTTCTTTCTTGGAATGAAAAGTTCCTCTTTGGTAGATTCTGGAGTTGCCATTTTATCTGGGATGACAATCGGTCCATAGCGTTGCACCAAAAGGAAGGTATAATACGCTTTTAGGAATTTGACCTGTGCTTTCCAATCTTTTCTTTCCCCCTCGGTCATGTCTTTCACATTATCGATGTTCGACAGAAAGACATCGGCCTGACGAATGCCCACATACAATGGTTTTCCTCCTTCGGTTCCCGACCAAAAGCCTAATTGTGGGCTGGTCTGTGATTGCAGGCCGCGCATGATGCGGATGGCACGCAGGTTCGATTGTGTGTTGTTCAGGTCCAGACGGCCGATCCATTCATCCCCAAGTGTCCAGCTGGTCACGTGGGTCTTGTCGTCCTGTGGCATATAGCTATATACTTTTGCCAGAGCATTATAAGCATCGATCTTGAGGTTGAAAATGTCCTCCAATCGAAGCGTGTTATCGGGTACTACATCGAGGTACTTGCTACAAGAACCCAATGCCAATGTCGCTGCAAGTATGATATATTTTAATGATTTCATTTCTCGGTTCTTTTAGATTAATAAGTCAATTGAATACCTACGTTGAAACGTTTGTTAGGAGGGTATCCCAATCCATTTCTTCCCATTTCCGGATCCCATAATTTGAATGGGCTGGTTACGAAAAGGTTCTCTCCAGAAAAGTAGATGCGGCTTCCTGGATTCAAACCGAAACGTTTTAATGTTTTCGGGCTGAAACCGACCTCAACGGATTTCAGGCGAAGGAAGGATCCATCACGCAACCACCAAGAAGATTGTTGGATATTGTTCTCAATCGGGTCGGTGGACAGTCTTGGCCAGAAAGCATGGGTATTCGGATTGGTTTCGCTCCAATAATCATTGGCAATGATAGCTAAGGTATTTCTTCTGTTTGCAAAAGGGGCAATACCAAAATTACCGGTGGATAGGTTGGACTCGCTGGTTGCATTGATGAAGAACGATACGTTTTTGTTCCCTTGGAAGAAGAATGAAAAGTCGAAGGCCTTATAGCCCATGGACAGACCAAAACCATATTGGATCTCTGGTACTGTTGGGTATCCCATTGGGATGCGGTCGTTGCTGTTGATCACCCCATCGCCATTGATGTCTTTGTATTTGATATCGCCTGCCATATATTCACCGAAATCCTGAAGCGGTGAGTTGTTGATTTCGTTTTCATCAACGAATAAGCGTTCTGCCAATAGGCCCCATTGAAGGTTAATATTCTGGCCTTGACGTTTTAGGTAAGCGTCTGGGTAATCCCGCTCATCCAATTCCAATAACTTATTAACGGCATAAGTAAAGTTGGCACGACCGGATAACCAGAAGTTTTCATTGAAGTTCTTCATGTAATCAACGGATCCATCGAAACCTTGGGAACTTGCTTTCCCTACGTTTCCACTTACGCTAGCCTCTAAACCTGCTGAAGAAGGGAAGTTCTGGCGCGTCATATAGATCTTGCTACGGATATCCTTAAAGAAGTCGGCGGTAATTTTTAGGGATTCGTTCATGAAATTGGCTTCCATACCGAAGTTGTATTTTTCTGATTGCTCCCAGGTGATATCCGGGTTGGCATAACGGTTTACGGAATAGCCACCATAGGAATTCATGAAGCTGGTTCCCCAACGGTAAGCGCCGCCACCCATACTGATGTCGGAAAGGTAGAAGAAACGACCAGCACGTCCTGCGATGGCATCATTACCCACCAGACCCCAGGTTCCGCGTAATTTCAACGAGCTGAAGAAAGGTTTTAAAGGTTCGAAGAACTTTTCATTGGAAACCATCCAGGATACACCTGCGGAAGGGAAAAACCCGTATTGCTTTTCACCGGTGAACTTTTCCGAACCATTGAAGCCATAACTGAGCTCCATAAAATAGCGGTTGTCAAAGTCGTAGGTCAAACGTCCGGAGTTACCCATGTTACGTTCAGGTAAGGTTTCATAGATGGATGAACTGTTTCCTGCGGTAAGAAGCTTTTCTTCCATCATCCCTACGGTCATGGCGCCTATATTATGTAATCCGAAATTTCTGTTCCAGTTCAAGCGAGCCTCAAAGTAATAATGACCATTGGCATCTCTTCCCGGAACCACATCTCCTAAATATCCTTGTCCGGTTGTTGGGTTTAAGGGATATAGGGTATATTCGCCAGTGATCTGGTTATAGTTTTCCAGGTCATAGTAAAAAGGATTGTAATTACGGCGGCTGGAATACTTGCTCCAGGTACTAACCGAAGCCTTACCTTGGATTTTCAGCCCTTCGGTCAAGAAGGCAAGGTCTTGGGAAAGAGTAGCCTGTGCCACGATATTACTTTCGTTGCGGTCCTCATAACCCCTTACCATTTCTGCATAAGGGTTCTGTTTTAGGGAACCTGTTACGAATGTATTTCCAAAGAGCGTATGCTCTGTAAATTCATTTTGTGCATCTGGCTCATATACGGCCGGAAAATCCACCGGATTACTGTTCATGGTCATTCGGAAGATGTTACTCGCAGAGGCATATGGTCCGGTATAGCGCTCAAACCGACCTTGGATACGGGTATCCAACGTGGTGGTTTTGGTCAATTTGAAGATAACATTCGAACGGATAAACAGCCGGTTGATATCGATGTTGTTGTTGAAATTATTTCGGCTATCCACTTTCAATAACCCCGACTCCTTGTCATATCCTGTAGATACGTAATAAGTGGCCACCTGTCCACCGCCAGATAGGTTCACATTGGCTTTGGTGTTGGTGGTTGATGGATTGAACAAGGTGTTGTACCAGTTGATGTTAGGATAGATCATTGGGTTTTCATTGTTCAAGGTAGACTGGATCTTCTGCTCGGAATAATAAGCGCCCAACACCGGGTCACGAGTAATGCGGGCCTGGTTGTACAACCGCATGTATTCCACCCCGTCGATCATATCGATCATCTTGGTTGGCATGGCGGTATTTACATCCACACGTGCATTCACAGATACCGGCCCTTCACGACCAGCTTTTGTGGTCACCATGATGATACCATTTGCTCCACGGGCACCGTATAATACCGTAGCGGATGCATCCTTTAAAATGGAAAAACTTTCGATATCATCAGGTTGTAAGCGGGCTAGGTTATCAACGGAGGCTTCAAAACCATCGATCAAGATCAACGGAGAGGCTTGGTATCCGAAGGTGGTTACCCCGCGGATGAAGAACTGGGCATTGTCTGCTCCTGGTTCACCCGACGTTTGATAGGAAATAACGCCAGGTATCTTTCCGGCAAAAGAGCCGGTTAGGTTGGATGCCGGGATCTTTAGATCTGCGGCTTTAACCGTTGTGATAGCTCCCACGACACTGGTTTTCTTCTGTGTTCCAAAAGCTACAACGGTTACTTCCTCAATGTCGCTGCCGTCCTCGAACATGGTAATTTCCATGATGTTTCGGGCATCTACCACTTGGGAAATCTTTTTGAAACCAACGCCGGTAAAAGATAGGCTATCGCCTACATTGGCCGTCACTTGAAACTCTCCATTGGAATTGGTCGCTGTCTGTGGTACTTGGTTTTTCGATACGCTGACCCCCTCTATCGGAGCCCCATTTGTTGCGTTTTTTACCACACCGGTAATTTGACGCTGGGCCATGGAAAGAAATGGCAACGTAAGAAAAATGAGTAAAACCAACAGCTTGTTTTGAGGTTTTTCCATAAAATAAGTTAGTTAGGTTTAAAATTTTAGGATGTAATATGTTTATCCTAGGTAAATAAGTTTTTATTCGGTTGTTGTTTTAAAGTTATTGATAAAGCTTATATAAACAAAGAAAATAATCATTAAAAAATTATTAAAGCTTTATTAACCTTGCTTTTTGTTTTGAAAAATAGGTTTGGAGGGGCTAAAAGATGGATTTGCCTTATTTTATGTTTCGAAATTCAATTAACGAAAAGGAAGATATTCATTTTTGTATAAAACACTAACCATGGATTAATTTGTTTAATCTAGATAGTGCTGATATGCAGGTTTTTTTAAAATGGGCGTTCATGGTTATCCATGCAACAATTAATCTCTTTTAAAGATTTTAAGTCTACTGCACATGATGAACATCAGCAAACCAAAAAGAGAAAACAAGGCAAAAGAATAGCGAAGGTTGAACAGTTCGGCGATATACCCAATCAAAGGCGGCGCCATTAAGAATCCAAGGAAGGATATGCTGGATACCATAGCCAATGCAACACCTGCGGGAATGGTTTTATGTTTTCCTGTTACACTGTATACCGTAGGGACATTGCAGGCTACACCAAGGCCAACCAGCATAAACGCCAATGTGCATACATATAGGTTAGGGAAAATAACCGAAACCAACATGCCAAAAAACATCAAAATCCCTGAGATCTGTAAAGTGCGTTGTCTGCCAATTTTAGCGATGACAGCATCGCCTATGAAGCGTCCCAAAGCCATCATCACCATAAAAGATCCAAATCCTAGGATGATCAGTTTTTCTGGAGCTTTTACCACTTCTGAAAAATAGACGCCACTCCATTCGAACATAGCACCTTCTGTAGCCATACTAAAGAAACCAATGATACCAAGCTGAATGATCAAACCATCAGGTTTGAATTTCGATTTTTCTTTTTTCTCCTCTTCTTTCTTGATTTCGGGAATTAGAAAGTTCCTATTGAGCAATACATTGACCAGGAGCAGCACACAAATTCCTACAAACTGTTGTATGCTGGTCCATTCCAGATTCATGCTTAATATCCCGATCAGTGCACCGGTAAACCCGGCTAATGACCAGGCTCCATGAAAAGAGGACATGATGGGTCTTTCATACAGCTCCTCCGCCAACACACCCTGTGTATTCACGGATATATTGCACATATTTCCCATGACGCCAAAAAAGAACAGGGAAGCGCCGAGCATCCATATATTGGGGGAAAAACCAATAATGATCAACAGAAGCGCATAAAATGCAGATGACCAAGGCAATAAACGATGACTACCATACCTATTGGTCAAAAAACCAGCTAGAGGGAGCGTCAGCAATTGACCGATGGGGATCATCAGTAATAGAGTTCCCAATTGGGCTTCAGAAAGGCCTAATGCGGTTTTGATGGTAGGGATCCGACTTGCCCATGTCGCAAAACCAAGCCCCTGTCCGAAATAAAATAGGGATACGGCTAAACGGATCCTTTTTTTATATTGTTGACTGATGTTGGGTTTTATTGCTGTCTGGGAAGTCATGTACCTGTGATTTTCAGCAAAATTAGATAAATAGATGGAATTTGGGTTTCTGAATGTTACATTTGTTCATTCAGTACATATTAGACACCTAATACATGAACAAATCAATATTAACCCTTGCCTTGCTCCTGGCTGGAGGAAGTGCATGCATGGCGCAAGTTCAACCCACTTTTCTTTCGAACCCAACATTGAGTCCTGATGCGAAAACCATCGTTTTCAGTTATGAAGGTGATCTATGGAAAGTGCCCAGTACAGGAGGAAATGCTTTACGCTTAACGGCCATGTCTGGAAATGAAGTTTCCCCAAGAATCTCTCCCGATGGGAAATGGTTGGCATTTTCAGCTAATCAGAATGGAAATATGGATGTGTATGTGATGCCCTTGGAAGGCGGTGACATCCAACAGCTGACCTACCACGAATCTTCCGATGAGGTGGATAGTTGGAGCTGGGATAGCCAGAATGTCTACTTCACATCCGGAAGGGAAAACCGAATGAGCAGTTATAAGGTCAACAGCAAGGGCGGGACAGCCCAACGTATCATTCCCCATTTTTTCAACTATATCCATGGGATGGTAGAGACCCCAAGTGGAGAACTCTTGTTTACTGATACTTGGGAGAGTTATACAGCTGCCAATAGAAAGCGCTATAAAGGAGCTTTCAACCCGGATATTAAAGGGTATAATCCGAAGGATAAATCCTTCAAGGAATACACGAATTACATCGGTAAGGATCTATGGCCAACGGTGGATAAGTCCGGCAAGATCTTTTTTGCTTCGGATGAAGGAAACGATGAATACAACCTTTACACCTTTGAGAATGGCAGGAAAACGGAACTGACCAATTTTAAGGAATCCATCCGTTCGCCACAAGTGGCGGCCAATGGCTCTTCGGTAATTTTCGAAAAAGGCTATCAATTGTACATCTATGATGTAGCCAGTAAAAAAACAACTCAACCTTCTATTCTTCTTGGTAGAAACCAAGTGCTTGGAAAATCGAAGGAATTTGATGTTAAGGGCCAAATCTCTAATTATGATGTATCTCCGGATGGTAAAAAACTGGCCTTTGTTTCACGTGGAGAGTTGTTCGTTTCGGATATCGATGGAAAATTTGTTCGGCAAATGCCATCTTCGGGCGAGCGGGTAATGGAAGTGATCTGGTTAAAGGACAACAAGACCTTGGTTTTCAGCCAGACTTTTGCTGGATACCAGAACTGGTTCAGCCGTTCAGCAGATGGAAAAGGGGAGACCAAACAGTTGACCTCCGACAAGAGGAACAATAGGGATATCAATTTCAATAAGGAAAGAACAAAGGCGGTTTACCTATCAGGCCGAGATGAGGTAAGGATCTTGGATCTGAATTCCCTGAAGAGCAATACCATTGTGAAGGATGAATTATGGGCATTCCAAAATTCATCCCCTTCATTTTCACCGGATGGTCAGTATGTGCTGTTCACAGCCATGCGTAATTTTGAACAGGATATTTTTGTTCACTACTTAGCCAATAACAAAACCCATAACCTGACAAATACAGGCGTATCGGAAACCTCTCCGGTATTCTCTGCTGATGGAAAGTATATCTATTTTGCCGGAAATCGCACCAAGCCATCTTACCCAATGGGAATGGGGAATGCCAGCATCTTCCGGATGGCCTTGGAGAATTTCGATGAACCTTATCGCTTGAGCAAATTTGATGAGCTTTTTGCAGAACCTAAAAAGGAACAGAAAGATACCAGCAACAATATGAAAACGCCTGAAAAAGATAAAACGGTAAAAACCGCTGCAGCAAAGCCAGAGCCGAAAACAGAAACCAAGAAAAATGTGGTCAGCATCGATTTCAATGGTCTGTTGGACCGGATCCAACAGGTGAGCCCATTTGCGGGTTCACAAAGTGGTCCACAGGCATTTGCCAAAGGCGAGAAACAGTTTCTGTTCTTCCAATCCAATCATGAAGGAAATTTTGGGCTATACAGGATAACGTATGAACCATTTACAGCAGCAAAAACCGAGAAAGTGATGGATGGAGGTTTCGGCCACATCATCGAAGTGGATGGAAAGTATTTTGTACTGGCACAGGGCACTTTACAAAAGTACAACATCGATCAGAACCGGTTAGAGCGGGTAGAGATCAGCTCCAAATTCAACAGGGATCTGGATAAGGAATTCCAACAGATGTTCTATGAGACCTGGGCAAATGTGGAGGAGAACTTTTACGATCCTTCCTTCCATGGGGTGGATTGGGAAGGCATCAAGCAAAAATATGCTTTCTACCTGCCTGGAATAAACAATAGACAAGACCTCCGGATCATGTTGAACGATATGTTGGGCGAGCTGAACTCCTCTCACATGGGATTCAGTACGATGGGATCTGATGAAAGAAAAGACTTCAATTTTGTGAGCAATGAATTGGGGGTTACCTATGATCCATCGAACCCCTACAAGATTTCGCGGATCGTAAGAAACAGTCCGGCATCCCGTATAGGGGTTGATCTGCAGGTAGGGGATGTGCTGGTGGCAGTCAATGGTACCAAGATTGATAGATCCTTGGATCGGGATTATTACCTGACGATGCCTTCCTTAGCGAGCGAACTGCAATTGACGGTGAATAGAAATGGAAAAGATGTGGATGTGAATATCCGTCCGCAAAGTGGGGCAGCCTTTAAGGAATTACTGTATGATGAATGGATCAAAGGAAACCGTTCGAAGGTAGATCAAATGAGTGGCAACCGTATTGCCTATTCGCACATGAAGAACATGGGGGCAGGCGAACTGAACACCTTTTTGTTGGATATGGCCGAGCAGGAAAACAATAAAGATGCCATCATTTTGGACCTGAGGTATAATACAGGAGGAAATGTTCATGATGAGGTATTACGCTTTTTGTCGCAGAAACCTTATTTGCAATGGCAGTACCGTGGCGGTAAGAAATCGCCTCAGAGTAATTTTGCTCCCGCTGCCAAACCTATAGTGCTATTGATCAATGAGCAATCCTTAAGTGATGCAGAGATGACGGCTGCAGGATTCAAGGAGCTAAAACTTGGCAAGATCATCGGAACAGAGACTTACCGCTGGATTATCTTTACCTCTGGTAAAGGATTGGTGGATGGTTCTTTCTACCGATTGCCATCTTGGGGATGTTATACCCTGGACGGAAAAGATCTGGAGTTAACGGGTGTTGCGCCAGATATCGCTGTAAAGAATACGACAGCAGACCGCATGGCGGATAGAGATCCGCAATTGGAACGCGCTGTGCAGGAAATCTTAAAGGACCTGAAGAAATAGGCAAGAAAATAATAAACAACAGATAAAATTAAGCCCCTGTATGGAATTCAATACAGGGGCTTGTTTTATTAATAGGTAGTATAGGCTGCTATCCATGTGCATTTAGACAGCTGTATCCGATTATCCCTTCCGGACTAATTATTCAACTCTTAGTGAATTCTAAAGCCAGTTAGACCAGGTGGTTTCCTGAGGCAAAAAAAAAAATGTTAGAAGGGATATATTAAATAAAATCTTTTCAAAATTTTTAAAAAATGTTTCATAATGTTGAAAAATATAAATAGTTGGGATACCCTTAGAACAGATTTTTTTAAGGTTGTTATAAGGTATTTCAGACATTAGAATAAGGAGATTATTTAACTGTGAATTTTGAAATGTAGTTTTTGACTACTACATTTTTGGATGGAAAGCAGTTTTGTATCAAATCACTCTTATGATATTGCCTAATTGTTCGTACATTTGGATTAATGACGACTTCGTAGCTCAGTTGGTAGAGCAACAGACTCTTAATCTGTGGGTCCTGAGTTCGAGCCTCAGCGGGGTCACAGTAACTTTAAGCCTTCAAAATCCTTGATTTGGAAGGCTTTTTTGTGTCCGATCATTGATCCTGGCAAAGTTAGGGAAACATAATCAACTAATACGGAATTCATAATGAGTTCGAGGGATGGTTCGATTATCTATCAAGTTCCACAAAGAAAAAACCTTGTGTTTCAATCAGGGCTTTTGCTTTTATTTATTAACTATTCTTCCTTTTGAACCGAGGTGCAATGATTTCCAAATTGGTACCATCCTGATCGCGGAAGTAAGCAACTGCCGTTCCGAAACCCGCTTTTAAGCCATCCTGTTCCTGAAAAACGATCTGTGCACCTTCGGGTTCAACACCGACTTCCTTTAAACGCTTCATTGCAGGATCCATATCATCTACTTCAAAACAAAGATGCATGGCATTGATTTGATTATTTTGATATGATACTTTTTCAGGTGCGGGAAGTACATACTATAAAATATCCATATTCAAATTATCCAATTGAAGGTTGCCTTTGAAAAGGTATCATCCTGGCCTTGTGTTTTAGCCATTCTCGGACCACCGATTTCATCATTGTTGGCTATTTTAACACCTGTTAATCCTTCGTAAAAAGCAACGGATTTTTCCAGACTGCTTACGGTGATTCCTACATGATTGGCACTTGAGAACCCTGCTGTTTTTTCGTTTTCTATTTGATCAAATGCTGAGCGAATTAATGTGCTTGATGTTTACTTAAATCTTTGAAAGCCCATTAGCAATCACCTGCATTTCTTGTTGTGTGATGTTTATATCCATCGCTTGCGCGTTGGCTATCGCTTGTGCTTCATTCCTGGTCCCGGCTAAAACCACGGTAATGGTGGGTTGCAGGCTTGTCCAACACAATACTAATTGAGCAAGAGTGGCATTTCTCGCTTCAGCTATCGGGGAGCTTGTGTCTAAAAAAGTACTTACCTTTTCCAAGTTGAACTGTTTGAAATAGCCATGTCTATGGTCATTTTCTTTCAATTTTCCGTTTTTAAAAAATTTTCCGGTAAGCAACCCTCTTTCCATTGGGCTGTATACGATAACTCCGAGACTGTTTTTTTGGGCATAAGGCACCAAATCTGCTTCTATACTGCGATTGAGCATTCTGAAACTTATCTGGTTGCTCGAAATTGGCTATGTTTTTCTTGCTTCCATTACCTGTGCTACCCTGTAATTACTCATACCTGCTGCATGAATTTTCCCCTGTTGAATCAACAATTCCAACGCTTCCATTGTTTCTGCAATTGGTGTTGTGTTGTCGGGCAAATGGATTTGCAAAAGATCAATGTAATCCGTCCCTAAGCGTCTCAAACTTTCTTCCGCTTCTTTAATCACATTGTTTTTTGAAGCGAATTTGTACACGGATTTTTTTTCCTGAGTTTTCCGAATCAAAAAAATTCACCTTTTCCGTTGTTGCTACCTTCCCATACCAAACCGAATTTGGTAAGTAGTTGAATCTTGCTTCGGTCATATCCTTTTATGGCCTTCCCCATTATTTCTTCACTCAGTCCAAAACCATAGAATGGAGCTGTATCAAGAGTTGTAACCCCATTATCAATAGCATCTCTCACTGCAGCGATGCTGTCTTTTTGTTCGTTCCCGCCCCACATATTGCCTCCTATGGCAAATGCTCCGCAAGCGATAGATGATAATTTTAAGTCGGAGTTACCTAATGTTCTGTATTCCATTTTTATAGTTTATTAATAAAATAAATTTGTGATGTAAGCTGTTTAGACTTTGTCTATATGACTGCTGTTAAATAAATGTTCATGACAATTGTTTTTTTAAAATGAAAGCCTCTCTTATATGTTTCAAATAATCGCGATGATACTTATCGACGCGCTCAGCTGTTGCGTTTTTTTCCAGATCGTGAAAATGAAATCCATCAATTCTTTCCATGCCGACAAACTGATTCATCTTATGAAAACCAAATAATATACCATCATCCACAGCGGTCTGATCGAAAAATTCTCCCGGCAACGTGAAAGCCGTAGAGGGTGCATTCCAAGTGGAGGTAGCCATGTATTTTTTACCTTGCATTAACCCACCTGTCCCATAATTGATTTCAGGATGGTTGCGGCTTCTTCCATCGCTTCTGTAAATGCCGTTTTGATGACCGGCGGAGAAAACTTCATCGATGTATTTTTTCAAGCGATTCGGTACCTGAAACCACCAAATAGGTGTATGATAAATGATAACATCAGCCCATTTAAAATGCTCTACTTCTTCGAGCGCATCAAAATCATCATTGATATTGGTGATTCGTAATTCAAAATCGTTTTTCTCGAAGAACGATTTTGTCCACTCCGTTAAGGTATTGTTGAATGTCCCGCCTGAATGTGCGAAGACCTGTCCGCCGTTTATAATAAATATCTTCATTTTATATAACCATATTAGTTGATTGTGCAAAATTCTATCATAATATTGTATTATCAAAATAATTTAAATTGCATATTTGTATCATAAAAATAATAGATATGAAATGGAATTTGGAATGGCTGCGCACCTATAAAGCGATTTATGAAACAGGAACGCTCTCTGCTGCAGCACAGCAATTGTTTATTTCCCAACCCGGCGTAAGCCTGCATTTGAACTCACTGGAAGCCTTTACGGGTTATAAATTATTTGATCGCTCTGCACGAAAAATGGTGCCCACGGAAAAAGGAAAAATCCTATATAACTATATTTTAGATCCGCTAAAGAAACTGGAAACGGGCGAGGAACATTTTCATAAACATTCACAGGATGAGCGTGCCACAATCAGCGTGGGCATGTGTTTTGAGACTTTTCAATACACATTGGAAGAGCATATTTCCGGATTACCGTTTAACCTAATTATTAAGTTTGGTGAATACCCGCAAATGCAGCACGATTTGGACAGCGGTTTGCTCGACTTGATTATTACGCCGCAAAAAGGCGATCAACAAAATTTGGTATATCGTCCGTTTTCTAAGGAAAGGATTGTGCTGATTGCCGGCAGTGAAACCGACACGACTGCACTGGAAAGGCTATTACAAAAGAATGAAATAAAAGCAGCAGCCGATTTACTAAAAAAGCAACTTTGGTACAGCACGGCGGCGGATATGGAGCATTTAAAGAATTTCTGGTTGAAGCACTTTGGTGAGCATCCCGATTTTAGTCCGAATTACATTGTACCCAATATCAGTTCCATTATTCGTTGTTTGAGCGAGGGTAAGGGTTTTTCGATTGTTCCCGATTTTCTTTGCAGAGAAGCCATTGCTTCAGGGAAAATAAAATTGGTTTGGGAAGGCAATCATCCGATGGAAAATATTCTTTATTTCGGAACAAGGAAAAAGACGATGTACTGCGATGAAATAGATCGATTAGAACATTTACTCGAAAAGAGATGGGAATTAGTGGACTAAAATTCATGGAATAATAGTTCACGGTCATAAATTTAAAAATTTATTTAACATTCTGAATATCAATGCCTTTAAATTGATTTAGTCGTCTTAAATCATCCAAAAAGGAGTTCGAGTTCTGTACCAGCGGGTGCACAAAAACAGGCTGTCTAAAAAGGTCTCTTAAAAAAGAACCCCGTCATTAAAAAATGGCAGGATTTTTCTGTTTTTTATCCCCAAGATTTTATATCTTAAGGTGCACCCAAAAAAATATGTGAAACATACAATTCAAAGCGCTTCCCGCCAATAGTCTGAGGCTTTTTCCTGAGAATATTTTCGAGCGTATCCCGTTGAACCATCCGTTTCGGTTGGTGAGTGAGGTTGTAGAACGGTTGGATCTTGAACATATCATCAGTCAGTAAAAATGTGGGGGCACGACCAGTTTCCATCCCAGGATGCTCATCAAGGTATAGTTCTACGACTATTTGAGCAATATGTATTCCTGCCGCAAGATCGAGCGTGCCCTTCACGAGAACATCGTTTCATGTTGCATTCGGAGAACAGTCCACCGGATTACCATACGATCAATTATTTCAGGGGAAAGCATCTTAAGGGACAGATACAGGAGCTGTTTGCCAGGATTGTTCGGATGCTGCATAATATGGAATATGTCAGCTGAAAGTCCAGTTTGTAAAAGGTACCAAGATCGAATCGGCTTCTGGTCGCTATATCTTTGTTTGGAAGAGATCGATGGAGAAGAATAAGGTAAAACTGGAGGCGAACATCGCTTCGGTCCTTGCGGATATCGACGTACAGATCGCCAAAGACCAACTTAATTAGGGCATCAAGAGGTCAGCAGGGCCATTGATAGTATCCAACTGAAGGAAAAGATCAAAGCGATCAATGCCAGGCTCAAAAGAGTGGATAAATCCACCGTTAAACAGCTGAGGAATCTTGAAGAGGACTATCTGGCCCGATTGGAGAAATATGAGGAGCAACAGGAAGTACTGCGAGATCGCAACAGTTATAGTAGGACCGATACCGATGTAGTGTTCATGCGGATGAAAGTGGACCACATGAAGAATGGTCAGCTTAAACCGGCCTACAATACACAGATCAGCACCGAAGACTAGTTCATCACCCATCCATCAAACGACTGCCGACACCACAACCCTGACGGAACATCAGAATCACAAAATATAGACTTTCTGCTAAAACCCAAAAATGAAATCAGGATTGAAATTGCAAAAGCAATAAAACCGAAATAGGTGACTTTTTAGACACCTGCTTTTTTTATAATCCATTTATTATTCCATAAACTCCTTCGTACAGCTATTATACACTTGTTTTACATCCTTCACCTTAGAAAACTCTTCAAACATTACCTTTTTATCATCACAAGTATATCCAAATTGAGGAGCTGCTGTATTGCAACTAGGACACATAATATCTACAAAATAAACTTTTTGATTATTATAGATACCCTCATATAAATTACTTTCCATAGTACCCTTTTCTGTACACACAAGTTCCTTTTCAAATTTATGTTTCATAGATAAAGCGCAGGCTGAAATGTTTTTATTATTCCTATCCTTTTCGCAGGCGAGATGGAATAAAGAGCTAAAAACAACAAGCGAGACCATTAAATTTTTCATAGATATAAGTTTAAATTAGAATTAATTGTATTACTTCAACGTGAACTAAAGCAAAACTGCTACATTACATTTTTTAATTCTCAGCTGTCTTAGCAACCCGGAAAATTCCTGATGAGAGCTTTTTTATGAAGAATATATTTTCTTCTTTTCAATTTAAAACTTAAATTAGGAAAAAGCAATCTACCGAATTTTCCTAATTGACTATGAAAACCTCCAAAATAACCTATAAACTATTTTTTCTTATTATCCTTATCCTTCAGATCTTTCCATCTTTTGCACAGAATAAAGATAAACCCAACATTGTGGTGTTCTTTGTTGATGATTTGGGCTGGCAGGATATTTCCGTTCCATTTTATACAGGAAAAACAGCAATCAATAAGAAATTCCATACCCCTAACCTGGAGTTACTGGCTAAAGAATCCACAAAATTTACCAATGCCTATGCTACACCTGTTTGTACACCTTCCAGGGTAAGTATGTTGACCGGTGTGAATGCTGCTCATCACAGAATTACAAACTGGACCCATCCATTGGCGAATAAACCCACGGACAATCCAGATGACCTATTAACCCCTCCAGATTGGAATATCAACGGGATGAGCCCAGATCCAAACATACCAAAAACCTTTCATGCTACCCCTTTCCCTATGATATTGAAAGATCATGGCTACTATACGATCCATGTTGGAAAAGCACATTGGGGATCGGCAGGTACACCTGCTGCAAGTCCGAAAAACGTAGGTTTTATGGTGAATGTGGCAGGACATTCAGCAGGACATCCACAGAGTTATTACGCCCAACAGCATTATGGGAATATGCCAGGGAAAGCAAGCCTTCAAGCCGTTCCCGATTTGATGGAATATTATGGTAGCGAAACATTTCTCACAGAAGCCCTAACATTAGAAGCGATTAAAGCCATCTCCGAACCCATAAAACGAGGGGAACCGTTTTTCTTGAATTTCTCCAACTATGCTGTTCATGTTCCGATCCAGCCCGACCCAAGATTTGTCCAAAAGTATTTAGGCAATGGTTTGGACGCTACGGAAGCAGCTTATGCATCACTTGTCGAAGGATTCGATAAGAGTATTGGCGACATCATCCATGTGCTTAAAGAAAAAGGGGTATATGAAAATACGGTTATTATATTTTTAAGTGACAATGGAGGACTGAGCCTTAAACCGATGCGGTCTGGAGCGAATCATACCCAAAACTTACCCTTGCGTGCCGGCAAAGGCTCTATTTATGAAGGTGGGATTCGGGTGCCCTTATTGATCAAGGACGTTCAGGATGGAAAAGAAAGAGTTTCGGATGTTCCTGTAATTATCGAAGATCTTTTCCCTACCATTCTGGAGTATGCCCATATTAAAGATTACTCCCTGGTTCAAAAAAATATAGATGGAAAGAGCTTGGCAAGTTTGACCAAAGGCAAGACAGATGGTTCTTGGAAAAATAGGAGTTTGATTTGGCATATCCCCAATAAATGGACTGTTCCTGATGGTTCTGGAATAAACTTTTTCTCAGCTATCCGAAGAGGAGATTTCAAACTGGTCTATGAAATGAAAAAAGGGAAATTGGAATTGTATAATATAACAGAAGACATTGGGGAGATGAATGATCTATCGGATAAAAACCCAAAAGAGCTAAGGGCATTAAGCAAGATCCTAAGCGATCAATTAAAAAGATGGGAGGCACAAATGCCCGTTATTAAAGCTAGTGGTAAAAAAGTTCCTTTTCCAGATGAATTGAATTAAAGGACAAAACTTTCTCTAATTGTTGGAGACTGGGTTCAAGAGGCTGTCTCCTATGTTTGTGTCAAGCAAATGTAGGAGACATTTTTTGTTTTATAGATTTGCTGTATTTAGTGAAAAGAGGGAGAGCCTAGGGCTGTCTTAGTAGCTT